>NZ_JARJHW010000139.1:0-19459 GCF_040560175.1 Streptomyces panacea | reverse complement strand
GATCGTCGGCGCCGCGCTCGCCGTCGTCACGGTGCTCGGCGGCACCGTCGTCGTCGCGGCCGACTTCGGCAGGCCCGACTCGCGGACCGACAACAGCGGTCCGCGTCTCTCCGACCCCGGCCCCGACGGACCGGCGGACCCACTGGCACCGTCCGCCCGGTCCGGCGCCCCCTCGGCGAAGGCGAGCCCTTCGAAGTCCGGCGGCGGCGCGAAGGCCGCACCGTCAGGTTCCCCCCGCTCCGGCACGGCGGGAGGCGGCGGTGACGGCGGTGACGGCGGCGGCCGGCCCGGCGGGGACAAGCCCTCGGCCGGGACGGGCACGACGAAGCCGCTGGTGTGGAGCGCGGACAGCCACAAGTGGAAGCTGGACTGCGGCCATACGTATCTGATCGACCGCGCCCCCGCCGCCGTACCGCCGCCGCCGAATTCCCAGGACGCGCGGCAGTGGGCGACGGCGCTCGGCGCGGTGCACGGCGACTCGTCCATCACGCAGGCCACGATCCGCGCGGCGGCGGGCGCGGGGCCCGTCGTCGTCCAGGAGGTGTTCGTCCGGGTGGTGGGGCGCCGGGCGCCGCTCGACTGGAACGCGTACGACATGAGCAACGGCTGCGGCGGCTCGATCACCCCCGCCGTGTTCACCGCCGACCTGGACGCGTCGCGGCCGGTCGTGCGCCCGGTCGACGGCGCGAGCGAAGAGGGTCCGCTGCCCGCGCCCAGGCTCCCGTATCAGGTGACGTCGAGCGAACCGCTGGTCCTGAAGGTCGAGGCGAGCACCGACGGCTGCGACTGCGACTGGTATCTGGAGGTGCGCTGGTCTGCCGGGGAGCGTACGGGACTCACGCGCGTCGACGACGGCGGACAGCCGTTCCGTACGAGCGCGTCCGCCGCCGACGGGCTGTACGGGCACGACTACGAGACCGGGAGATGGGTGGGACCCTGACGGCCTGACGGCTCGTCAAGGTCCCTCCGGGCCGGGCTGGTTACTCGGCTTCGGGCTACGGCGTCACGCGGGGTTGTTCGCGTGCGTCAGCGTCTCCCAGGCGACGAACAGGTTGTTCGTGCCCTGGGGGCGCAGCCGCTCCGTGTACTGCTGCGTGTTGGACATGGCGTTGCCCAGCCGGTTGCCCAGCGCGTTGAAGGCCACCTCGCTGATCGGTCCGAGGTTGTCCTTCAGGCTGCCGCCGCACAGGTTGCCGGGGACGGGCTCGCCGTTCTGGTACTTGGTGTGCAGCCCGAACGCGTGCCGCAGCCGGTCGCCCACCTCCGGATAGAGGTCCTGGCCCTGGATGCGGCTGGTCTCCGCGACGTGCGAGATGGCGGAGAGGCCGTAGCCGGTGTGGGTCAGGTCGCGGCAGGTCTCCTGCGCGAGTCCCTGCATGAAGGTGGACTGGTTGTGCCAGTAGCCGACGATCTCGTCGCGGGTGTCGAGACCGCTGCCGGGCACCGTCCTGGGCAGCGCGCCGTCGGAGGGCAGGTAGATGAAGGCGGGGACGCGGTTACGGAAGCGGCCCACCGTCTTGTCGTAGGCGGCCTTGTCCTCCAGGTGGACCGCGATGCCGATCGCGGCCTCGTTCATGCTCAACTCCCAGTTGCCGTTGGAGTTGGAGCCGTTGATGATCTCCGGCAGGTACACGTTCCGCAACATGGTGGAGAAACGGCCGGAGTTGGGCCAGCTGGTGTAGGTGTACTTGATGATCTCGGCGGCCTTGGGCCACGACGATCCGGCCCACGCGGTCTGGAGCGGCGCGTTGCTGTTGGTGTGGTCGCGGATCGTGTTGGACCAGGCGTCCATCAGCTCGATGGACTTCTTCGCGTAGCGGTCGTCCCGGGTGATGTACCAGGCCAGCGCGGTGGTGTACGCCGCTATCGCGTCCTCACGCTCGTCGGTGCAGCCGTTGTTGGGGTTGGAGTACGAGCCGCACTCCACGACCGCGCGGGGCTTGGGCACCCGTGACAGGGAGGCGTACTTGCTCCCCATCATCTGGTCGTGGGCGGCCTTCCAGGGCGCCGCGTTGGCCTGCACCTTGCCGCGCACGAAGTCGAGTTGCGGACGGCTGACGCCGACACCGGGGTGGGTGAAGGTCGCGGGGGCGGCGACGGCCTCGGCCGAGAGGGTCGTGGAGGCGGCGGCCGGTGGGTCCGCCGCCCGGTCGCCGGCCGACGCGGGGGCCGTGAAGGCGGCGCCGATCAGACCGGCGAGCGCGGCGGACAGGCCGAGGAATTTGGGGATGACTCCGGGGCGCATGGGGTGCCTTCCGGTTGGGGGGTGTTCCTCAACTTCCCGTTCACTCACATGAACAACGGGCGGAGTTGTGAACCCTTGTTGAGTGAGGAATTTAAGGCCATCCCATGGACACGTCAAGGTATGGACCAATGGACTTCGCGACGGCCCCAAGGGGACCTCGAAGGCGCCGCGAAGGCACCGCGAAGGCACCGCGAAGGCACCGCGAAGGGCCCGGCGGACAGTGTCCGCCGGGCCCCAGGAGCACTACCGGCCGTCCTCAGCGCATCAGTACGCCCGCGCCCTCCCCCGTCGCCTCGGTCGGCAGCGCGACCAGGCCGAGATCGGCCGTGGCGAGCATCGGGTGCGTGGGCAGGACCCGGACGGTGTAGCCGAACGGCCCCGTACGGTCCAGGGCCAGCGGGCCCTCGTACACCCAACGGCCCGCCTGATCGGGCCCGCCCGCCGGTTTCAGCGGGAAGATCTGCGCGTCGGCGATCGTGTCGTCGCCGCCCACCCGGCCCGCGACGGCCTGCACCTCCACGTCGTCGGGGCGGAGTCGGCCGAGGGTGACACGCACCGTCAGCGCGAGGGTCGAGCCCAGCTCCGCGCTGCCGCCCGCCGTGGTCGCCGACACGGCTTCGACGTGGTCGACGGCGATGCCCGGCCAGGCGGCCCTGACCTGGTTCTTCCAGTCGGCCAACTCCCGTGCCGTCGCGGTGTCCAGCGCGCGATGGGCGTGGGCGGCGGGTGCGTACAGCCGCTCCACGTACTCGCGCACCATGCGGTCGGCGAGCACCTTCGGGCCGAGGGTGGTCATGGTGCGCCGGACCATCTCGATCCAGCGCCCCGGCAGCGCGCCGGCCCCCGTCTGCGTACGGTCGTAGAAGCGCGGCGCGACCCGGTCCTCGATCAGCGCGTAGAGGGCGTTCGCCTCCAGCGCGTCGCGCCGGTCCTCGTCGGACGCCGAGCCGTCGGCCGTCGGGATGGCCCAGCCGAAGTCCGGCTCGAACCACTCGTCCCACCAGCCGTCCAGCACCGACAGGTTGAGACACCCGTTGAGCGCGGCCTTCATCCCGCTCGTCCCGCACGCCTCCAGCGGGCGCAGCGGATTGTTCAGCCAGACGTCGCAGCCCGGATAGAGCTTCTGCGCCATCGCCATCCCGTAGTCGGGCAGGAAGACGATGCGGTGGCGTACGCGCGGGTCGTCGGCGAACTTGACCAGTTCCTGCACAAGCCGTTTGCCGCCGTCGTCCGCCGGGTGCGCCTTGCCCGCGACGACGATCTGGATCGGCCGCTCGGGGTGGAGCAGCAGCTCCGTCAGACGCTCGCGGTCGCGCAGCATCAGCGTCAGGCGCTTGTACGAGGGGACGCGCCGGGCGAAGCCGATGGTCAGGACGTCGGGGTCGAGGACTCCGTCGATCCAGCCCAGTTCGGCGTCGGCCGCGCCGCGCTGGTGCCAGGAGGCGCGCAGCCGGTCGCGTACCTCGTGCACCAACTGCTCGCGCAGGGCGCGCCGTACACCCCAGAGGTCGGCGTCCGGGACATCGCTCACCTCGCCGTCGCCCAGCGACGCGATCTCGGGCGCGACCCAGGTCGGCGCGTGCACACCGTTGGTCACCGAGGTGATCGGTACGTCCTGCGGGTCGAAGCCCGGCCAGAGCCCGGCGAACATCTGCCGGCTGACGGCGCCGTGCAGGGTGGAGACGCCGTTGGCGCGCTGGGCCAGACGCAGGCCCATGGCGGCCATGTTGAAGAGGTTCGGCTCGCCGCCGGGGAAGGTCTCCCTGCCCAGGCGCAGCACCTGGTCGGTGGCGACACCGGGCAGTACGCCGTCGTCGCCGAAGTGGCGGGCGACGAGTTCACGGTCGAACCGGTCGATGCCGGCCGGCACGGGGGTGTGCGTCGTGAACACGGTGCCGCCCCGGACGACCTCCAGCGCGGTGTCGAACCCGAGCCCCGTGTCGCTGAGTTCACGGATGCGTTCGAGGCCCTGGAAGCCGGCATGGCCCTCGTTCGTGTGGAAGACCTCGGGCTCGGGGTGGCCGGAGAGCCGGCAGTACGTACGGACGGCGCGGACGCCGCCGATGCCGAGCAGCATCTCCTGGAGCAGCCGGTGCTCGCTGCCGCCGCCGTAGAGGCGGTCGGTCACCTCGCGCTCCGTCGGCCCGTTGTCCTCTATGTCCGAGTCGAGCAGCAGGAGCGGCACGCGGCCGACGCGCGCCTGCCAGACGCACGCGCGCAGCGACCGGCCGCCGGGCAGCGTGAGCGCGACGCGGCTGGGTCTGCCGTCCGCCTCCCTGAGGAGGCTGAGCGGCAGCTCGTTCGGGTCGAGGACGGGGTAGTGCTCCTGCTGCCAGCCGTCGCGGGACAGTGACTGGCGGAAGTAGCCGTGCCGGTAGAGCAGCCCGACGCCGATGAGCGGGACGCCGAGGTCGCTGGCGGCCTTGAGGTGGTCACCGGCGAGGATGCCGAGACCGCCGGAGTACTGGGGCAGGGCGGCGGTGACGCCGAATTCGGGCGAGAAGTACGCGACGGCCGCGGGCAGCTCGGCGCCCTGGCCGCTCTGTTCCTGGTACCAGCGGCCGCCGCGCAGATACTCGTCGAGCCCGGCGGCGACGACGTTCAGCCGGTCGAGGAACGGCCGGTCACCGGCCAGCTCCGCCAGCCGTGTGGCGGATACGGCTCCGAGCAGCCGCACCGGATCCCGCCCGGCGGCGGCCCAGCCGTCGGGATCGACGGCCTCGAAGAGTTCACGGGTCTCGGGGTGCCAGGACCAGCGCAGATTGCGCGCGAGGTCGCTGAGTGGTCGCAGAGGTTCGGGCAGGACGGGGCGCACGGTGAATCGACGGATTGCCTTCACGTGTTCCACCTTCGCAGGGGACGTCCGGACCGACGGACCGCACCACGCTGTGCACCCCGCCATCATCCGGACGGTATCGCCCGACCCCCCGTCCCATCGACGGCGCACGAGCGCACACGAGGGGGGTGCGCCGCGCGGGTCGGCCGTCGGTCGCGGGGGCAAGGGCCGACACCCGGCGCACCGAACCGGCGGCCGGAAGGCGGATGCGCCCCCCGGTCGCCGGCCCGGCGCACCCGTCAGCCGCGAACGGGCTCGGGTACCTCGTACGGGGAGCCCGCGTTGACCGTTTCCGGGTCGAACGCGCCCGTCGCGGCGTAGCGCGACGCTATCTCCGCCAGTTCGGACGGCGGGATCACGTCCGCGATGTCCGTGAAGCCTTCGGGGGCGCGGGCGTGGGCCAGGGTGATGACGACCTCGGGGCCCTGTCGACGGTTGGCGAGTTGCAGCTCCGTCATGGCGGGGCGGCGCTCGGTCTCGTACGCCGTCAGGGCCTGGGAGCGGTCGGGGTGTGTCGCCATCGCGTGCGCCAGCGCACGCGCGTCGACGATCGACTGCGTCGCGCCGTTCGAACCGATCGGGTACATCGCGTGGGCCGCGTCGCCGATCAGGGTCGTACGGCCGTGGGTCCAGCGCGCCAGCGGTTCGCGGTCCACCATCGGGTACTCGAAGGCGCGGTCGGCGGCGGCCAGGACCTCGGGGACGCTGACGCCGTCGAACTCCCAGCCCTCGTAGTGGTGCGCGAACTTCGCGACCGGGACCGGGCGGTTCCAGTCGCCGCGCCCGGCCCCGGCGATCTCCGTCGCGGGCATCGCGAGCGCCCAGTTGACGAGGACGTGCCGGTCCCGCCCGCCGGAACCGCCGGATTCACCGGAACCGCTCGGGTGCGTCATCGGGTAGACCACCGCCTTCTGCCGGTCGTCGCCCGCGATGAACATGAACGTGCCCGCACGGTGCGCGGGCACGCGCGAGACGCCGCGCCAGACGAGCGTGCCGTTCCACGGCGGCTCGCCCTCGTCCGGGTTCAGCGCGGCCCGGACCGCCGAGCGGATACCGTCCGCGCCGATCAGCACATCGGGCTCCATCGACGCACCGCCGCCCCGGCCCCGCCCGTCGCGGTGCGCGAGCAGGACGCGCGCGCGGCCGTCGGCGGAGGTCTCCAGGCCGCCGACCCGGACCCCGGCGACCACCGCGTCGCCGCCCAGCCGGTCGCGCACCGCGTCGGCGAGAACCTGTTGCAGGTCACCGCGGTGGATGGACAGTTGCGGCCACAGATAGCCGGCCGCCAGACCGCGCGGCTCGCGGGAGATCAGCCCGCCGGCGCGGTGGTAGTAGCGCAGTTCACCGGTGCGTACGGCGCGCTCGTCGAGACGGCTGAGCAGTCCGAGCGCGTCGAGTTCGCGTACCGCGTTGGGCATGATGTTCAGCCCGGCGCCGAGCGGCTGGATCTCCCGGGCGGCCTCCACGACGGTGATCCGGTCGAAGCCGGCGGCGTGCAGGGAGAGGGCCGCGGTGAGTCCGGCGATGCCGCCGCCCGCGATCATGATGTGAGTCATGGGGTGAGTCTCTTCTCGCGAAGCGGTGACGTGGTTGCCGCCGACGCGGACACGGATGCCGCCGCGGACACGGGCGCCGGCACGGGCGCGGACACCGGCATGGACACGGGCGCGGACACCGACGGGGCCGGCGTCCCCGGCGCGTGCATGCGCACATTCGCGTGGCGCACCAGCGTCTCGTTGTCCCGCGTCAGATCCAGCACCGAGCGCAGCAGCGCGATCGGCGCGCCCCCGCTTCCCGCGTCGTACAGCCGCAGTTCTTCGCTGTACGCCTTGCGCGCGATGCCGATATGCCTGGCCCGGAACGTCTTGAGTATCCGCAGCACCCGCGCCAGCGACACCGCCGACGCGGCCAGCACCGGCGGCAGCCGCGGCGTCGACTCCCAGCTGATCGCGGCGGACAGCTTGCTCACGGCGGAGGTCGAGCCCCGGTGCGCCGCGTGGAAGGCCCGCCACGACGGGAGGCTGTAGAGCACCGACTCGTCGAGGAACGCGTCGTACTCCGGGCTGCTCCGGTCGCTCTGCCACAGCGTCAGATCGACCAGCCAGAGCGGCACCTGCGCCGCGGCCGGACCCAGGTAGCCGCGGCCGGCGACGTCGACCTCCTCGAAGTAGGGGCGGAGCCCGCGCGCGAAGAACTCGGGCGTGACCTGCGCGACGGTGAAGTCGATGGAGTCGACCATGGCCTGGACGTGCTGCCCCGTACGGTCGAGCACGGCGGCGAAGCGGGGATCGTACGGTTCCAGTCCCGCCAGCTCCGTGCAGGAGGCGAGCGCGGCGACGAGCGCGGGGAAGACCATCCGTACCGCGTTCTGGAGATGCCCCTCCATCGTGTCGCCGGTGTACATGCGCTGGCGGTCGCCGAGCGGATTCCACGTCGTGTAGTGGTGCACGGTGTCGCGCGGCACCATGTCGGTGCGGTGGCCCAGTTCCCTCAGTACGGGCAGGGCCTCGGGGACGGCGGCGAGCGGTTCGACACCGTGCCGCTTCAGCGAGCCGAGGAGCAGACCGAGGTCGCGTACGGCGGCGAGCGACTCGACCACGCTCAGCGAGGCGGTGCGGTCGGGATCGGGGACGAGCGTGCGCAGGGCGACGGTGAGCGCGGGGACGTCGGCGTCCCTGTTCATCGCGGGGACGGCCGCGAGTATCGCGTCGGCGCCCAGCGGATCGGCGGCGCGGATGCCGGCTATGCGGTAGCGCGGCTCACAGTGCGCCTCGATCGCGGGCGCGACAAGGTCGTACAGCGTCATGGAAGTGCCCCCCTCGGGCGTGGGTCGGGTGGGTGGTGGGACACGGGACGGGCCTCCCGCCGTCGCGGTGTTCCCCCCTAGGAACCGTCGACCGGGCCCTGCCCCGCCTGCGCACTCGCTCCTCCTCCTGGGTCTACTCCGGGGCGCCGCCGAACCGGTCCTGGTGCGGGGGCGCGGACGCGGGCGCGGGGAGCCGCAGCCGGAAGGTGAGCAGCGCGGCGCAGGCGGCGAAGACGGCGCCGACGAGGAGGGCGGCCTTGAAGCCCGCGGTCTCGTCGACGGCGCCGGTCGCGCCGAGCGCGTCGGTGCGGGCGGTGGCGACCGCGACGAGTACGGCGAGGCCGAGTACGGAGCCGAACTGCTGGCTGGTGTTGATGAGTCCGGAGGCCAGCCCGGTCTCGCCCGGCGCCGCGCCGGCCGTCGCGGCCACGTTGGTGGTGACCATGACGAGCGGCAGGGCGACGCCCAGCAGGAGGCTCGGCGCGAGGACGGTGGAGAGGAAGGTGCCCTCGGCGGCGAGCGCGAGTGCCAGCCAGAGCATGCCGACGAAGAGCAGCGCGAAGCCGAGCGTCATCGTGGCACGCAGTCCGAGGCGGCGGATGAGGCGGCCGGTCTGCGGGGCGGTGACGACGACGGCCAGCGAGAGGGGCAGCAGGCCGAGCCCGCCGTAGAGGGGGGTCTGGCCGAGGACGCTCTGGAGGTAGAGGCTGACGAGGAAGAACATCGGGAAGAGCGCCATCTGGGCCATCGCGCTGAGGCAGTTGGCGAGCCGCAGGGTGGGGCGGCGGAGCACGGCGGGCGGCACGATCGGGTGGGCGATTCGTTTCTCCAGGACGGCGAACGCCCCGAGGAGTACGAGCCCGCCGGCGAACGCGCCCAGCGTCCGCGCGCTGGTCCAGCCCGCCTCACCGGCGCCGACGAGGCCGTACGCGACGAGCCCGAGACCGGCGGTCGCGGTGAGCGCGCCGCCGATGTCGAAGCCGCGTTCGGCGCTGCGGGTGTCGCCGTCGAGGAACCGCGGGGCGAGGACCGCGAGGAGGAGCGCGCCGAGGACGTTCAGCCAGAAGGTGGAGCGCCAGGTGAGGAGGTCGGTGAGTACGCCTCCGAGCACCGTGCCCAGGACGCCGCCGAGGCCGCCCATCGCGGCGAAGGCGCCGAGGGCCTTGTGGCGGTCGGGGCCGTCGGGGAAGAGGTTCAGGAGCAGGGCGAACGCGGCGGCGGCGGCGAACGCGGCGCCGACCCCCTGGACGGCGCGGGCCCCGACGAGCACCCCCACGGACCCGGCGGCCCCGCCGGCCGCGGAGGCGACACCGAGCACCCCGAGCCCGCCGAGGAACACCCGCCGGTGCCCGAGCAGATCGGCGGCGCGCCCGCCGAGGAGCAGCAGCCCGCCGAAGGTGATCAGGAAGGCGTTGGCGACCCAGGACAGCCCGGCGGACCCGGACCCGAGGTCCTGTCCGACGGACGGCAGGGCGACGTTGATGATCGCGGTGTCCATGATGAGCAGCAACTGCGTGGACGCGAGCAGCGCGAGCGCGGCCTTGGGACTCGGCCCGCGCCGCCCGTAAGATCCCGGCGCCTCGGGGCAGGGGGCGCGAAACCCCGGGGCGCCGGGAGATGGTGGGCCGACCGTGCGGGGGCCGCCCGCCCCGGCCGGACCGGGTACACCGCGGCTTTCGGCCCCGACGGGACCGGTGGGACCGACGGGACCGGCGGGCGAGGCACCGTTGAGACCCGACGCGCCCGCCGGACCGGCAGGGCCGGGCAGGTCGCGGCCGACGGGGCCGGACGACATCGTCGGGCCGACCGGGCCGACCGGCTCGGCGACGCCGGACCGACCCACCGAACCGTCGCCGGGCGAGGCCCCGTTGAGACCCGACGCGCCGTTGAGACCCGACCGACTGGTCGGTCTGGCAGGGCCGTCGCTCGCCGTCGCACCGCCCGCCGTCGCGTCGCCCGCCCCGGCACGGCCGAAGGCCGGACCGCCACGTCCGTCCGGGCCCCCGGGCCCCGTCACAGGCTCGGTGCCGGTCACCGGGGACCCGTTCCCTCCGGTTCACCGCCGAGCGCGTAGCCGTCGAGACATGTCTGGGCCAGTCGCTCACAGGACGCCGTGTCGCCCTCCCATGCCTGCTGTGTCAGGTAGACGTGCGGGGCGCCGTGGTAGAAGCGTTCGTACTGTTCGTGGCGGGAGGCGAACTCCGAACCCAGCGCGTCCCAGGCCAGTTTCAGCAGTTTGATCCGCTCCTCGGACGAGTGGCCCGGCGCCCCCATGTAGCGCCGTACCAGCGGGCCCAGCTCCGGATGGAGCAAGTCCTCGCCCGACGCGGGCAGTTGGATCACCCCGCCGCCCGCGAGGAGCTTGATCTCCTGTACGGCCTGCGGGTACAGCTCGCCCGCCATGATGCGCTGCGCGAACGAGATGTCCTTGCCGGGCATCACTCCGCCGCGCCCGCCGTCGACCTGCTCGAACGACGCCTCGGCGGCCAGCACGAACGCCTTCGCCTGGGCGACCCTGCCCAGCAGCCGGCCGACCGCCTGGGTGACGGGCGGCAGTTCGTACGTCCCGTTGGACCTCGTCAGCAGGATGGCTATCCCCGCGAGGAATTCGAGCTTGGTCCAGAAACGCGTCGCGGCCTGGTGCACGAAGTTCACGTACGCCGGTGTCCGCCACCACATCCCGAAGCTCGCGTCGACGTTCCGGTAGGTGAGCACGGACTCCCACGGGACGAAGACGTCGTCGCAGACGAGCAGCGCGTCGTTCTCGTCGAACCGCGACGACAGCGGGTTGTCGAAGACGCTCCGCGCCCGGCCCTCGTAAGAGACACGGGAGACGAAGCTGAGGCCGGGGGTGTCGACGGGGATCGAGAAGCAGACCGCGCGGTCCACGTCCCGCGGCGCGAGCGGCTCGATCGTGCCGACGATGACCTCGTTGCCGAAGACCGCCGCCGTGCCGATCATCTTCGCGCCGCGTACGACGATCCCGCCGTCCTTCTCGGCGACGACCCGCACCACCGGGTCGTCGTCCGCCGTCCCCCCGGCCGCGTCGAACGGGGTCCGCGCGCCCTGCGGGTTGGTGATGGTGAAGGTCGGATACAGGTCGCCGTCGGCGAGCCGCCGGTGGTAGGCCAGCGCGTTCGCCGCGCCGTCGAAGCCGTCGGTGGTGAACACGCCCGGCGCCGCCGCGAATCCGGCCGCGCCGCCCGCCATGTAGTCCGGCGAACGCCCCAGGAAGCCGAAGCTCGCCTCGGCCCACACCTTGTACGCCCGCCGGCGCGCGACCAGGTCCTCGTATCCGCGCGGCACCGCGAACGCGCGGTGTACGCCGTCCCGGGTGAGTACCGGCGTGTGGGCGGAGTCGTGTGCCAGGTCGTAGAGCCGGGCGATGGATCCCGCGGTGTTACGGAACGCCGGATGGAGCGTGATGTCCTCGACCCGCTCGCCGTCCAGCCACACCGAACGGCCGTCGCGCAGCGACTCCAGATACTCCTGACCCGATCTGGTCAACGCTTCTCCTCATACGGATCAAAACGATTCATGCGGCACGCACGGCACATCCGGCGCGCCCGCCGCACTCTCCACACCGAGCACGCGCGGAACACTGCTCCCACTCCCTCAGAGCCTTCCCTGGCGCAAGCGCCGTGAGCAATGAACGACCGTCCAGCGGTCCTTAATAACCGGCCAGACCGCGACATCGGACGGCCCTACGCGGCGGGCACCGCACCGCTGCGGTACTCCCCCGGCGTCTGCTCGAACCACTTGCGAAACGCAAGATGGAAACCGACCGCGCTGCGGTAGCCCACCCGTTGCGGCACCGCCGACTGCGGCAGCGACGTCTCCCCCAGCAGCCGCGCCGCCTCCTGCATCCGACGGCCCGTCAGATGCCGCGCCGGGGCCTCCCCCACCAGTTCGCGGAAGGCCGCCGTGAAGGCCGACCTGGACATGCCGACCTCACGCGCCAGGGACTCGATCGTCCACGGCTCGGCGAACCGCGTCGCGATGATCACCATCGCCCTGCTGATCCCCGGATGGCTCAGCACCGGCAGCGACGCCGGGTTGTCCGCGATCTCGCGCAGCAGCGGGCGCAGCGCCAGGACCAGCGCCATCTCGAACGCGCGCAGCGTGATGAGGCGGTCGCCGGGGCCGACGGGGCGCTGGGTCGAGGCGAGCAGCCGCAGCGTGTCGCGGAGCAGCGGTTCGTTGTCCACCTGGGTGCGGTCCAGGACCAGCGCCCACGGCAGCGCCGTGTACAGGCCGGTGGCGGCGCTCGCGTCGTAGTGCAGTCCGGCGCAGAGCAGCCGGCTCTCCGGCCCGCCGCCCTCGATCTTCAACTCCCCCGAGGTGCCGGGCAGTCGCTCGGGCAGGACGGCCGCCAGCCGCAGTCCGCCGCTCCGGTCGGGACGGTCGGAGATGCGGTGCGCGGTGCCGGTGGGGAAGACGGCGAGATCGCCTTCGCGAAGTTCCACCGGCGTCTGGCCCTCGCCGGTGATCCAGCAGGCGCCCTCGACGATGTAGTGGAGGATCGCGCAGCTCTGCTCGGCGTCGCCCTCGATGGCCCACGGGGCGCTGACGTGCCAACGGCTGTCGAAGACCCCCGTGAGCCGGAGCGGCTTCAGCAGCTCGCTCAGGAGATCGTCACTTTCGGTCTTGATGGGCTCCATCGGTTCCATGGACGATCCTTCAACCCCCGCCCCGGTTTGTTAATTGATCGGCCGAAGCCGCCGCCGCCAGCCTTGTGAGAGAGCCGTCATCGACAGCAGACACACCCTATCGAAGGGCCTTCAGACACATGTCCGATCAGATTCCGATGCGCGTCGCCGTCGTGGGGGCGACCGGGTTCCAGGGCGGTGCCGTGGCCCGTCTGCTGGCCGAGCGCGGACAGCGGGTCCGTACGCTGACCCGCGCCGCCGAGGCGGACCGCCCGCCGCTCCCCGGCACCTCGTTCGTGGGCGGTGACCTGGCCGATCCTCCCGCCGTGCGGCGGCTGATGGAGGGCGCGACGCACGCGGCGGTGGTGATGCCGCTGGTGTACGGGACGGAGCAGGTGAGGCGGTACGCCCGTAATGTCGCCGAAGCGGCACGCGAAGCCGGCATCCAGCGTCTCGTCTACAACGCCAACACCCGGATCCCCGAACAGTCCACGAACGTCGCCGCCTTCGAGACGCGAAGGATCGCCGAGGAGGAACTGCGGGCGAGCGGGGTGCCGTTGGTGGTGCTGAGGCCGCCGGTCTACCTGGACAACCTGTTCAGCCCGTGGAACGGACCCGCGCTGGTCAGCGAGGGCGTGCTGGCCTACCCGCTGCCCGGTGACAGGTCCGCCGCCTGGATCTCGCACCGCGACCTGGCGGAGGCGGTCTTCGCCGCGCTCACCGTGGACGGTGTGGAGGGCGAGACCTTCGACATCGGCGGCGGCGAGTCGCTGACCGGCGACGAGCTGGCTTCGGCGTTCGGCACGGGCCTCGGCCGCGAGGTGCGCTACCTGCCGCTGCCGCCGACGGTGTTCGAGCAGGCGCTGTCCCAGGTCGCGGGCCCGGAGGCGGCGGCCGGGGTCGCCGGCATCTACCACTACATGGCGACGGGCGACGACCCGCTGCTGATGGCGGGCGACGGCGGCCGGGCGGCGGACGCGCTCGCGGTGAAGCCGGCGCCGGTGGACGAGTGGGTGACGCGCCAGCCGTGGCAGGTCTGGTCGCCGGACGCGAGCTGACAGCCGCCGACCGCCCGCACCCGGGCCCCCGTTCCCGCCCCGTTCCCGCGGATGCCGCCCGTGCGGCCCGCGAGGACGGGGCGTCCGTCTTCCCGCGCGATACGGCTGATTCCGGCCACGCGACCAGAGTTGCCCAGGTCTTAACGGGGCGGCGGATTGTGTACCCGAAAATCGTGGGAAGGCTCATCCGGTACGTACGGCAAGCACGCCCGTTTCACCCGATTCCAGCGCTATTAGAGTGAACGCGGACAGGAGCGGCCATGCCCGCAGCCCGCCAGTCACCGCCAGAGCAGCTACAAATAACATCAAAGTCAGGCAAAATCCTCCGATCCGTTCGACCTGCCCTGCCTGCCACGCCCGCTCAGCCCTCAGGTGATTTCATGATCGGTCGCATTCCCGTCCTGGACGTACGCCCTCTCGTCAACTGCGGCAAACGCCCCGCCAAGGCGGTGAGCGGAGAGACGTTCCAGGTCACCGCGACCGTCTTCCGCGAGGGCCACGACGCGGTCGGCGCCAATGTCGTCCTGCGGGGCCCGGACGGCCGCCCCGGCCCCTGGACCCCCATGCGCGAGCTGGCCC
This sequence comes from Streptomyces panacea, assembly GCF_040560175.1. NCBI lineage: Bacteria > Bacillati > Actinomycetota > Actinomycetes > Kitasatosporales > Streptomycetaceae > Streptomyces > Streptomyces panacea. The sequence continues at coordinate 5,286 of NZ_JARJHW010000139.1, read as the reverse complement.
CCGGCACCGACCGCTGGGGCGCCGACGTCACCCCGACGTCAGAGGGCCGGTGGACCTACAAGGTGGAGGCGTGGAGCGACCCGCTCGCCACCTGGCGCCATGCCGCCCAGATCAAGATCCCGGCCGGGATCGACACGGAGCTGGTCCTGACCGAGGGCGCCGCGCTCTACGAGCGGGCCGCGGCCGGTGTCCCCAAGCGCGAGGGCCGCGAGGCGGTCCTGGCCGCCGTGGACGCCCTGCGCGACGAGCGCCGCCCGGCCGCCGCCCGGCTCGCCGCCGCCTTCACCCCGGAGGCCGACGACGCCCTGTCCCGCCACCCGCTGCGTGAGCTGGTCTCGGCGTCGAAGCCCGCCAAACTGCTGGTGGAGCGCGAGAGGGCGCTCCACGGCTCCTGGTACGAGCTGTTCCCGCGCTCCGAGGGCGCGGTCCTCAATCCGGGCGAACCGCCGGTCAGCGGCACGTTCAGGACGGCCGCCGAACGGCTGCCGGCCGTCGCCGCGATGGGCTTCGACGTCGTCTATCTGCCGCCGGTCCATCCCATCGGCACCGCGCACCGCAAGGGCCCGAACAACACGCTCTCCCCCGGCCCGGACGACGTCGGCGTCCCCTGGGCGATCGGCTCGGCGGACGGCGGCCACGACGCGATCCACCCCGACCTCGGCACGATCGAGGACTTCGACGCCTTCGTGGCGAAGGCCGCCTCGCTGCGCATGGAGATCGCGCTGGACTTCGCCCTCCAGTGCTCGCCCGACCACCCGTGGGTGAAGGAGCACCCCGAGTGGTTCCACCACCGCGCGGACGGCACGATCGCGTACGCGGAGAACCCGCCCAAGAAGTACCAGGACATCTACCCGATCGCCTTCGACCGCGACATGGACGGCCTGGTCACCGAGACCGTGCGGGTGCTGCGGTACTGGATGGACCACGGCGTGCGGATCTTCCGCGTCGACAATCCGCACACCAAGCCGGTGGTCTTCTGGGAACGGGTGATCGCGGATATCAACGACACCGACCCGGATGTGATCTTCCTGGCCGAGGCGTTCACCCGGCCGGCCATGATGCACACGCTGGGCGCGATCGGATTCCAGCAGTCGTACACGTACTTCACCTGGCGTACGACCAAGCGGGAGCTGACCGACTACCTCACCGAGCTGTCGGGTGAGTCCGCCTCGTACATGCGCCCGAACTTCTTCGTCAACACGCCCGACATCCTGCACGCCTATCTTCAGGAGGGCGGCCGTCCGGCATTCGAGGTACGCGCGGTACTCGCCGCGACGATGGTGCCGTCCTGGGGCGTCTACGCGGGGTATGAACTCATGGAGAACGCCCCGGTAAAGCCCGGGAGCGAGGAGTATCTGCATTCGGAGAAGTACGAGCTGCGCCCCCGGAACTGGGAATCGGCGGAGCGAGAGGGACGCACCATCGCCCCGCTCATCACCGCGCTCAACCGGATCAGGCGCCGGCATCCGGCGCTGCGGCAGCTGCGCGACATCCACTTCCACGACGTCGACAACGACGCCGTCATCGCCTACAGCAAGCGGTCGGGCTCGGGCTCGGACGTCGTGCTGGTCGTCGTGAACCTCGATCCGCACCACACCCAGGAGGCGACGGTCTCGTTGGACATGCCGCGGCTCGGCCTCGACTGGCACGAGACCGCCCCGGTGCGCGACGAGCTCACCGGCGAGATCTACCACTGGGGCAGGGCCAACTACGTGCGCCTGGAGCCGGGTGTGACACCCGCGCACATCGTCGTTCTGCGACCGTCCCCGCCGATCGGAGGGTCACCCACATCATGATCATCAATGAGCCCGTCCACGACATGTTCGAGGACACTCCCGCGAAGGACCGTGACCCCGACTGGTTCAAACGAGCCGTCTTCTACGAAGTCCTGGTGCGCTCGTTCCAGGACAGCAACGGCGACGGCATCGGAGACCTCAAAGGCATCACCGCCAAACTGGACTATCTCCAGTGGCTCGGTGTCGACTGTCTCTGGCTGCCGCCGTTCTTCAAGTCCCCACTGAGAGACGGCGGTTACGACGTCTCCGACTACACCGCCGTCCTGCCCGAGTTCGGCGACCTCGCCGACTTCGTGGAGTTCGTCGACGCCGCCCACCAGCGCGGCATGCGCGTGATCATCGACTTCGTCATGAATCACACCAGCGACCAGCACAACTGGTTCCAGGAATCGCGCAAGGACCCCGACGGGCCGTACGGCGACTACTACGTCTGGGCCGACGACGACAAGCAGTTCCCGGAAGCGCGGATCATCTTCGTCGACACGGAGTCGTCCAACTGGACGTTCGATCCGGTCCGCAAGCAGTACTACTGGCACCGCTTCTTCTCGCACCAGCCGGACCTCAACTACGAGAACCCGGCCGTCCGCGACGAGATCATCTCGGCGCTGCGCTTCTGGCTGGACCTGGGCATCGACGGCTTCCGCCTCGACGCCGTGCCCTACCTCTACCAGGAGGAGGGCACCGACTGCGAGAACCTCCCCGCCACCCACGCCCTCCTGCGCGAGGTCCGCGAGATCGTCGACACGCACTACCCGGACACCGTGCTGCTCGCCGAGGCCAACCAGTGGCCGGAGGACGTCGTCGACTACTTCGGCGACTACGCCAAGGGCGGCGACGAGTGCCACATGGCGTTCCACTTCCCGGTGATGCCGCGGATCTTCATGGCCGTACGGCGCGAATCCCGCTACCCCGTCTCGGAGATCCTGTCCAAGACCCCGGCGATCCCGACCGGCTGCCAGTGGGGCATCTTCCTGCGCAACCACGACGAGCTGACACTCGAGATGGTCACGGACGAAGAACGCGACTACATGTACGCGGAGTACGCCAAGGATCCGCGGATGCGCGCCAACATCGGCATCCGGCGCCGTCTCGCCTCGCTGCTGGACAACGACCGCAACCAGATCGAGCTGTTCACCGCTCTGCTGCTGTCGCTGCCCGGCTCCCCGATCCTCTACTACGGGGACGAGATCGGGATGGGCGACAACATCTGGCTCGGCGACCGCGACGCCGTACGGACCCCGATGCAGTGGACCCCGGACCGGAACGCGGGCTTCTCGTCCTGCGACCCCGGCCGGCTCTACCTCCCGACGATCATGGACCCGGTCTACGGCTACCAGGTCACCAACGTCGAGGCCGCGATGGCGTCGCCGTCGTCGCTGCTGCACTGGACACGGCGCATGATCGAGATCCGTAAGCAGAACCCGGCCTTCGGGCTCGGCTCGTACACGGAACTGCCGTCGACCAACCCGGCCGTGCTCGCGTTCCTGCGCGAGGCGCCGTCGCAGGACGGCAACGGCGACGACCTGGTGCTCTGCGTGCACAACTTCTCACGCTTCGCACAGCCAACAGAGCTGGACCTGCGCGCCTTCAGCGGGCGCCACCCGGTGGAGTTGATCGGCGGGGTGCGATTCCCGGCGATCGGCGACTGGCCCTATCTGCTGACGCTGGCGGGCCACGGCTTCTACTGGTTCCGGCTCAGGCAGGACCCCACGCCGGTCTGAGCCGACGGACAACAGGCCCGTCGACGAACAACTGCGGGGCGGTCGGTTACCGCCGCCCCGCACGGGGCACCATCCACGACATCGAGTGGTCCGTACGAACCGGGCCTCCCACGCCGGGCGGACGCCCCGACGGTCCGTACGGGCCATCCTCACCCGACACGTCCCGCACAGCCGGACTCCGTTGCCGCAATCCGGGACACTCTGCGCATCCTGTGGTGTGCCCGGGGAAAGGACGCGATGCCATGTCGAAGGCTGCATCCACCCGGAGCTCACCACGCCCCGGTGCGGCACTCCCGCCCGCCGGAGCCGAGGAGCTGGTCCACTCACTCGCGCCACTGCTCCACGAGTGGCTGCCGCGACAGCGCTGGTTCGCGGGCAAGGGCCGCCCCATCACGGGCTTCGCGGCGGTCGCCGCCACCGAGCTGATGCCGCCCGCCGCCTCGGGCCCCGCGCCCGGCCTGCTCCATCTGCTGGTGCGCGTCGAACAGCGCGCCACCCCCGACCTGGACGCGCCGCCCGTCCCCGTCCCGCCCACCGACGACTGCTACCAGCTGCTGCTCGGCGTACGGTCCACCCTGCCGCCCCAGCTCACGGCCGCGCGCATCGGCATCGTCCGCAGCGGGCCGCTGACCGGCCGGGTCGTCTACGAGGCGCTGCACGACCCGCGCCTCGCCGACCTGCTGCTGGAGCGGCTGCGCTCCCCCGGCGCGCTGGGGCCGCTGCGCTTCGACCGCTCCGTCGAGATCCCGGCGGGACTCACGCCGCGCCTGCTCGGCGCCGAGCAGTCGAACTCCTCCGTCGTGTACGGCGAGGAGTACATCCTCAAGATCCTGCGCCGGGTCTTCCCCGGCGCCAACCCCGATCTGGAACTGCCGCTCGCCCTCGCGGGCCAGGGCTGCCGCCGGGTGCCGTCACCGGTCGCCTGGTTCGAGGCCGTGGGCGACGGCGGGGGGCGGGAGCCGCTGACGCTCGGGGTGCTCCAGCCGTACCTCCAGGACTCCGAGGACGGCTGGCAGCTCGCTCTGCGGACCCTGGCCGCCGGCGGCGCCTTCACCGACGAGGCGCGTGCGCTGGGGCGGGCCACCGCCGAGGTGCATCTCGCGCTCGCCGCCGCGCTGCCGACCGTCTCCCTCGGGCCGCGGCAGACGGCGAATCTGGCCGAGGCCATGTCGGGGCGGCTGGACGTCACCGCGCAGGCGGTGCCCGCGCTGCTGCCGTACGTCGCCGGGCTGCGTACGGCCTTCGACGCGCTCGCCCGGTCCGGCGGCGCCGAGGGCACCGCGGACGGCCCGGTCGGCTCCGTCGGCCTGGTCACGCGGGCGCAGCGCGTGCACGGCGATCTGCATCTCGGCCAGACGCTGCGGACGCCGGACGGCGAGTGGTCCCTGATCGACTTCGAGGGCGAACCGGCCAGACCCCTCACCGAACGCCGCCGCCCGCAGCCCGCGGTGCGTGATGTGGCGGGCATGCTCCGCTCGTTCGACTACGCCGCCCGCTTCCACGAGCCCTGGAGCCCCGGCTGGGCGGAGCGCTGCCGGTCGGCGTACTGCGACGGTTACGCCGAGGGGACGGGCACGGACCCGCGTGAGAACCCGGCGCTGCTGCGGGCGTACGAGACGGACAAGGCGGTGTACGAGGTGCTGTACGAGGCCAGGAACCGTCCCGACTGGCTGCCCGTCCCGATGGCGGCGATCCAGCGCCTGGCCGGCCGCCGCCCCTGACACCGACCGCCCGATACCGAAGCCCGGTGGGCCGACCCACCGAACCCA
>NZ_JARJHW010000138.1:0-19526 GCF_040560175.1 Streptomyces panacea | reverse complement strand
CGGGAGGGCGGCGGCCCGCCAGGCGGCCCGGCAGGCGGGCAGGCGGGCCGGGGGTCCGCCGGCGGGGTCGCGCGGCCACGCCCCCGCGGCGTTAGGGTTTCCGCGGCACGCGGGGCGGGCCGCACGCACGGGCGACACGGGAGAGTTACGTGAACACAGCATGGCCGGGCAACGAGTTGGAAGAGGTGCTCGCCGCCTCGCTCGGGAACGCGGCCGCGGGCGGGCGGATCGTCGAGGTGCTCGGGCGCAGTCAGCTCTGGGTGCCGTTGCCCAACGGCGGTGGGCCCGACAGCCCCGGGCTCGATCTGCCCACCCTGGAGATCGAGGGCGCGCCGTACGTCCCCGTCTTCAGCTCCGAGCAGCAGTTCCTCCAGTGCGTCGGGGCCCACATGCCCTTCACCGTCGCCCCGGCCCGCGAGTTCGCCCGTGGCCTGCCCCCGCAGCTCGGCATCGCCGTGAACCCCGGCGGCATGGTCGGCGCGCCGCTCCCGCCGCCCGCCGTCGCGGAGCTGTGCCGGGTGGGCCGTACCCCGCTGGACGGCCCCGCGAGCGGCGGGCGGGTGCGGCTCTTCGAGCCCGACTGGCAGGAGGACCCCGTCGACTTCCTGACCGCGGCGGCCGAGGAGTTCGAGGCGTCCGGTGTCATCCTCACCGCGCGCCGCGCTCTCGCCAGCATCGAGGGCGAGGCCCCGGTGCTCTTCGTCGGCGTGCAGCTCTCCTCCTGGGAGGCCGCCGAACGCAACGCGCCCATGGACGCCCTCGGCAGGGCGCTCGGCCGCGCCCACGTGGGCTGGCCGGTCAATCTCGTACTGCTGGACGCGACTCAGGACCCGGTCGGCACGTGGATGCTGGAGCGGGTGCGGCCCTTCTACCAGCGGATGGCCGTCCCGCCCGCGTAACACGCCGTCGTCCCCGGCCCCGGAACCGGCCATGACCCGCCGGTCTAAGCTGGTTTGATGGCCTGGCCGGTACGGGCCCGAAGCGGGGGAGGCCGGTCCAAGCAATGGATCGACGAGGGGCGGGACCAAAAGTGAGCGCGTCAGGCACCGCGGCGACGGGGCAGGTCGAGCACATGCTGCGCCAGGTGACGCCAGGGCGCTACGACGCCTACGAGGCGCTGCTCCAGGCACTGGCCGACGGCTCGGCCGGCCAGGTGTGGATGCTGCTCTGGCACGGCCGGGCGGGCTCGCCCGAAGCGCAGTACGGGAACATGGAGGTCGACGGCCTCGGCTACGCGCCCTGCGTGACCTCCGCCCAGGAGCTGTCCGTCAGTGGCTGGAACCGTGCGCACGAGGTCGTCACCGGCCGCGACATCGCCCGCGCCCTCTACCCCGAACGCTGGGGGCTCTGGCTGAACCCGCACGCGCCAGGCGGCGGCGTCGGCATCCCGTGGCCCGACCTGCGCCGGATCGCCACCGGCCTCGACCGGATGCCGGCGGGACCGCTGCGGCTGTCCGAACCGGCCGTCGAGATCCCGCAGTTCTACGCCCTGCTCACGCAGAACGCCCACCGCACCCCCGCCGTAAGGTCGTTGCGCCGCGCGTGGGTCCACCCCGCGCTGGGCGCCCCGTATCTGACGATCGGTCTGGATCTGTACGACACGAGCCCGGCGTCCGTCGACGCGGTGCGCGCGATGATGCAGCAGTCCATCGGCGCGGTCCCCGAGGGGCTGCCGGTCTCCACCGTCGCGATGTCCGACGAGTACGACCCGGTCACGCTGTGGCTGCGGGCCAACTCCCGGCCGTTCTACGACCGGGAGGCCCACGGCGCACCCCAGGCCGCGTCCGGTTACGGCTACCCGCCGGCCGCTCCACGCGGCTACTGACCCACCCGGCGGTGTCCCGGCCGGTACTGACCAGTACAGTCAGGCGCGGCGTACGTTCTCCGGACGGCGCGAGCCGTACCGAAACGTAGCGAAAACGACCTGCCGTTCCGCTCAGGCGATCACAACGTCCGGATAACGGTAGGTGTCTGACTCCATCACGTTTGAGCAAACATTCCCCTTGACCACTGGCGGGTGATCACTACGGCCATGAAGACTCCCGGCAGCGGGGACCGTCGGTCCTCTGTGCGAGCAGCCCAGCATCGCTCCACGGGAAGCCCTCGACGGGACGCTTCCGCGACACCAGCACCGATGTGTGCGCCAACTGATGCGAGACAGGCCGTTACAACGGCGGGTACGGGGCCGGCGACCGCCGGCCAGGAGGGGTCGAAGACGTTGTGACCGCACCGATCGAGACCACCAAGTCGGCTGCCGAAGTGCAGCCCGAGGCAGTGCTCACGGGCGCCAAGCAGAGCCAGATCGAGGGTCGTTCGCTCGGCCGAATAGCCTGGACGCGCTTCAAGCGCGACAAGGCCGCCGTGGCCGGCGGCATCGTTGTCATCCTCCTGGTCCTGCTCGCGATACTGGCCAAGCCCATCCAGGCCGTATTCGACCTCGACCCCAACGCGCTGAACCAGGACCTGGTGGACCCGCAGCTCCTCGCCCCCAAGGGCGCCTGGGGCGGCATGAGCTGGGACCATCCGCTCGGTGTGGAGCCCGGCCTCGGCCGTGACCTTCTCGCCCGCATCATCGAGGGCTCCTGGGTCTCGCTCCTCGTCGCCGCCGGAGCCACCCTGCTCTCCGTGGCGATCGGCACCCTCCTCGGCGTCATCGCCGGTTACTACGGAGGCTGGGTCGACGCCGTCGTCAGCCGGCTGATGGACACCTTCCTCGCCTTCCCGCTGCTGCTCTTCGCGATCTCGATCTCGGCCGCCCTCCAGGACGGCGCCTTCGGACTCAGCGGACTGCCCCTGCGGATCGCGGTGCTGATCTTCGTGATCGGCTTCTTCAACTGGCCCTACATGGGCCGGATCGTGCGCGCGCAGACCATGAGCCTGCGCAGGCGCGAGTTCGTCGACGCGTCCCGAAGTCTGGGGGCCCGAGGGCCCTTCATCCTCTTCCGGGAACTGCTGCCGAACCTCGTGGCGCCGATCCTCGTCTACTCGACGCTCCTGATCCCCACGAACATCCTCTTCGAGGCCGGTCTGAGCTTCCTCGGAGTGGGCATCGCCCCGCCGCAGGCCTCATGGGGCGGCATGCTCACCACCGCGGTGGACCTGTACGAGGTCGATCTGCACTACATGTTCGTACCCGGCATGGCGATCTTCATCACCGTGCTGGCCTTCAACCTGTTGGGTGACGGGCTGCGTGACGCACTCGACCCCCGCAGCAAGTAACCACCCACGCACCAACCCCACGTACCACCAGGCACCATCCACAGCGGCCGACCTTGAGCTCCGTGCCGTATCCATAGATAGAGGGGCTTTCCTCAGGATGAAGACCAAGAGAGCGACAGCTGTCCTGGCGACAGCCATCGTGCTGGCGCTCAGCGCGTCGGCGTGCGGCGGCTCGGACAGCAAGGACAACGACAGCAAGAGCGGCGCCGGCAAGGACGCCGGTCTGACCTCGGTCGTGAACAAGTCCGACAAGAAGGGGGGCACGGTCACCTACGAGCACTCGGACGTGCCGGACTCCCTCGACCCGGGCAACACCTACTACGGCTGGGTGCAGAACTTCTCCCGGCTGTACGGCCGTACGCTCACGACCTTCAAGCCGGCCGCCGGCAAGGAAGGCCTGGAGGTCGTCCCCGACCTCGCCGAGTCGCTGGGCGAGGCGAGCGCGGACGCCAAGACGTGGACGTACAAGCTGCGCAAGGGCGTCAAGTTCGACGACGGCAGCCCGGTCACGTCCAAGGACGTCAAGTACGCCATCGAGCGCAGCAACTTCGCGCCCGAGGCCCTGTCGTCCGGTCCCACGTACTTCAAGGCCTACCTTGAGGGCGGCGAGAAGTACAAGGGTCCCTACAAGGACAAGTCTCCCGAGGGTCTGAAGTCCATCGAGACCCCGGACGACCAGACCATCACCTTCAAGCTCAACAAGCCGTTCGCCGACTTCGACTACCTGGCGACCTTCTCGCAGACGGCCCCCGTGCCGCAGGCGAAGGACAAGGGCGCCGAGTACGTCAAGGCGATCTCGTCGTCGGGCCCGTACAAGTTCGAGTCGTACAACGAGGGCCGCAGCGCGACCCTCGTGCGCAACCCGCACTGGGACAAGGCCACCGACCCGATCCGCCCGGCGCTCGCCGACAAGATCACCATCAAGTTCAAGGTCAACCCGACCACGGTCGACCAGCACCTGATGAGCGACAACATCACGATGGACGCCGCGGGCACCGGCCTTCAGACGAAGACCCAGCCCAAGGTCCTCACCAAGAAGGCCGAGCTGGCGAAGACGGACAACTCGTACGCCGGCGCCACCTCGTACCTCGCGCTGTCGACGAAGGTGAAGCCCTTCGACAACGCGGACTGCCGCAAGGCCGTGCACTACGCGATCGACAAGGCGTCCGTCCAGGCCGCGCTCGGTGGCGGCACCAAGGGTGACGTGGCGAGCACGCTGCTCCCGCCGACGGTCAACGGGTACCAGAAGTTCGACCTGTACCAGACCGAGGGCAACAAGGGCGATGTCGCCAAGGCCAAGGCCGCGCTCGCGGACTGCGGTCAGCCGAACGGCTTCAAGACCAACCTGACGGCCCGCTCCGACCGCCCCGACGAGGTGCAGATGGCGACCGCCATCCAGGCCTCGCTGAAGAAGGTCGGCATCCAGGCGGAGATCAAGCAGTACCCGTCGGGCAAGTACTTCGGTAACTTCGCCGGTGTTCCGAGCTACGTCAAGGAGCACGACCTCGGCATGATGATGATGGCGTGGGGCGCCGACTGGCCGACCGGCTTCGGCTTCCTCGACCAGATCGTCAACGGCTCCGCCATCAAGCCCTCGGGCGGCAACAACCTGATGGAGCTGAACGACCCGAAGATCAACAAGGCGCTGTCGGACGGTATCGCGCAGACCGACGCCGCCGCCCGCACCAAGGCGTGGGGCGAGGTCGACAAGATGGTCCTGGAGAACGCCTCGGCCGTGCCGCTGATCTACCGCAAGAACCTGCTGTACCGCCCGGACTCGGCGACCAACGTCACCGTGACCCAGGCGTACCTCGGTATGTACGACTACCTGCTGATCGGCTCCACCACCTAATCCAGCGGTAGAGCTTTCCCAACCCCCCGAAATGCCTGAAAGGCAGGTGAAGGCTTCGGGTCCGCCGGCCGGGTCACCCCCGGCCGGCGGACCCGGCGCCGATCGGCTGTGACTGCGTACATCATCCGACGCGTGATCGCCGCGGTAATGCTGTTGCTGGTGGTCAGCGCAGTCACCTTCGCGATCTTCTTCCTTGTTCCACGGCTCGGTGGGCAGACGATCGACCAGCTGGCAGTCCAGTACGTCGGTAAGGACGCCAACCCCGATTCGATCGCCGCCGTCAAGGCGAACCTGGGGCTCGACCAGCCCCTCTACACCCAGTACTTCGACTTCATCAAGGGCATCTTCGTCGGCGCCGAGTACAACTTCGGCCCGGACCCGTCCATGTGCAACGCGCCCTGCTTCGGCTACTCCTTCAAGACGCACGTCGAGGTGTGGCCCGAGCTGATGGACCGGGTGCCGATCACGTTCTCCCTGGCCATCGGTGCCGCGGTGATCTGGCTGGTCTCCGGTGTCGCCATCGGTGTCCTCTCGGCGCTCAAGCGCGGCTCGATCTTCGACCGCCTCGCCATGACGCTGGCCCTCGCGGGTGTCTCGCTGCCGATCTTCTTCACCGGCATGCTCGGCCTCGCGCTGTTCACCGTCCAGTGGCCCCTGTGGTCGGACGGCGTCAACTACGTCCCGTTCGCGGACAATCCGGCGGACTGGGCGTGGAACCTGATCATCCCCTGGTGCAGCCTCGCCTTCCTTTACTCCGCCCTGTACGCCCGGCTCACCCGGGCAGGCATGCTGGAAGTGATGGGGGAGGACTACATCCGTACGGCGCGGGCCAAGGGCCTGCGGGAGAGCAAGGTCGTCGCCAAGCACGGACTGCGGTCCGCGCTGACGCCCATCGTCACGATCTTCGGTATGGACTTCGGCCTGCTGCTCGGCGGCGCCGTCATCACCGAACAGGTCTTCTCCCTGCAGGGCATGGGCTCGTACGCGATCCAGTCGGTGAAGGACGCCGACCTGCCGATCGTGATGGGCGTGACCCTGTTCGCCGCATTCTTCATCGTCTTCTGCAATCTGCTGGTGGACCTGGTGTACGCCGCCATCGACCCCAGGGTGAGGTACTCGTGAGCGAGGTTTCCAAGGAGCAGTCAGCCGTACGGGTTCCCGGTCCCGCCTCCGCTCCCGGTGAGCCGGTGGTCGCCGAGGCCGCCGGGTCACCCGGGTCCGGCGACCCGGGGGAGCCCTTCCTCTCCGTACGCGACCTCCGCATCCACTTCAGCACCGACGACGGTCTGGTGAAGTCGGTCGACGGCGTCAGCTTCGACGTCCGGGCCGGCCAGACCCTCGGCATCGTGGGTGAGTCCGGCTCCGGCAAGTCGGTCACCTCGCTCGGCGTGATGGGCCTGCACCGTTCCGCCAACGCCGCGATATCGGGCGAAGTCTGGCTGGACGGTGAGGAGTTGGTCGGGGCCGACCCCGACCACGTACGACGGCTGCGCGGCCGGAAGATGGCCATGATCTTCCAGGACCCGCTGTCCGCGATGCACCCGTACTACCGCATCGGCGCGCAGATCGTGGAGGCGTACCGCGTCCACCACAAGGTCAGCAAGAAGATCGCCCGCGCGCGGGCGGTCGAGATGCTCGACCGGGTCGGCATCCCCGAGCCGCACAAGCGCGTCGACAGCTATCCGCACGAGTTCTCCGGCGGTATGCGCCAGCGCGCGATGATCGCGATGGCCCTGGTCAACAACCCCGAACTGCTCATCGCCGACGAGCCGACGACCGCCCTGGACGTGACCGTCCAGGCGCAGATCCTCGACCTCATCAGGGATCTGCAGAAGGAGTTCGGCTCCGCCGTCATCATGATCACCCATGACCTGGGGGTCGTCGCCGAGATGGCGGACGACCTGCTGGTCATGTACGGCGGCCGGTGCATCGAGCGCGGACCGGCCGAGAAGGTCTTCTACGAGCCGCAGCACCCCTACACCTGGGGGCTGCTCGGCTCGATGCCCCGGATCGACCGTGAGCAGACGGACCGGCTCATCCCCGTCAAGGGCCAGCCGCCGTCCCTCATCAACGTGCCGCAGGGCTGCGCCTTCAACCCGCGCTGCCCGTACGCGGATGTGCCCAAGGGCGACATCACGCGCACGGAGCGCCCCGAGCTGAAGCAGGTCGGCGCCGGGCACCACTCCGCCTGTCATATGTCGCAGGAGGAGCGGACCAAGATCTGGACCGAAGAGATTGCGCCGAAGCTGTGAGCGCCGACGCCGTGAGCAACGCAAAGGATCCCGCTGTGGCGGACAGGCCGGAGAAAGACAAGGCGGGTGAGCCCCTGCTGAGGGTCGAGGGGCTCGTCAAGCACTTCCCCATCAAGAAGGGGCTGTTGCAGCGCCAGGTCGGCGCCGTCAAGGCGGTCGACGGGCTGTCCTTCGAGGTCCAGGCCGGTGAGACGCTCGGCATCGTCGGCGAGTCCGGCTGCGGCAAGTCGACCATGGGCCGGCTGCTCACGCGGCTGGACGAACCGACCGCCGGGCGGATCGAGTTCCAGGGCCACGACATCACGCACATGTCGGCGGGCAAGATCCGTCCGCTCCGCCGCGACGTGCAGATGATCTTCCAGGACCCGTACTCCTCGCTGAACCCGCGCCACACGATCGGCACGATCGTCGGCGCGCCCTTCAAGCTCCAGAAGGTGGAGCCCGAGGGTGGCGTGAAGAAGGAGGTCCAGCGTCTGCTGGGCCTGGTGGGTCTGAGCCCCGAGCACTACAACCGCTATCCGCACGAGTTCTCCGGCGGCCAGCGCCAGCGCATCGGTATCGCGCGGGCCCTGGCGCTCAGCCCGAAGCTGGTCGTCGCCGACGAGCCGGTCTCGGCGCTGGACGTGTCGATCCAGGCGCAGGTGGTGAACCTGCTGGACGACCTCCAGGACGAGCTGGGGCTCACGTACGTGATCATCGCGCACGACCTCTCGGTCATCCGCCATGTCTCGGACCGGATCGCCGTGATGTACCTCGGCAAGATCGTCGAGCTCTCGGACCGCAAGTCGCTGTACGAGCGGCCGATGCACCCGTACACGAAGGCACTGCTGTCCGCGGTGCCGGTGCCGGACCCGAGGCGGCGCGGCGTCAAGAGCGAGCGGATCCTGCTCAAGGGCGACGTGCCGTCGCCGATCTCGCCGCCGAGCGGCTGCCGGTTCCACACCCGTTGCTGGAAGGCGACGGAGGTGTGCCGGACGGTGGAGCCGCCGCTGATCCAGCTGGAGCCGGGGCACGAGGCGGCCTGCCACCACCCGGAGAACGCGCCGGACCAGATCCCGGACGACACGAAGGTGCTGGCCTCGGCGCGCGAGGCGATCGCGTTGGTGGGCGACGCGGTGGCCGTGGACGCGGTGGCCGTGGACGGGGCGCCCGCCTCCGGAGGAGCCGTCGCTCCCGCGAGCGCGGAGACCTCCGAGGGACCGAAGGGTCTCACCAAGGAGTAGCCCGCACACGTACGTCACGCACGCCCCCCGCTCGCATGGTCCACCATGCGGACGGGGGGCTTCTGCGTCGTACGCGCGGGGCTTCTGCGCGGTACGGGAGGTTCACCCGGTTCGCCCCGCCCAACTGGGGCTCACCTGGCACCACTTGACCCGTTGGAGTGTGATGCCCCGGAGTCGGTCCATTTGTCGACTGTCCGGATCTCAGGTCTGCAACTCCGCATTGCGACCCGTTCATTTGGCACTTTCTTGACTGTAATGTTCGGCCGTCAAGACCGAGTTCACGACTCGTCGGACCCCTGGGGTGGACCATGCGAATATTCAAGTCCCGAGCCGCTGGAGCGATCGTCACGGCCTTGTCGGTCGCGCTGATCGCCACAGGCTGCTCCAGCGATCGCGACGAGGAAGGTGACTCGGGCGGCGCGAAGGACACCTTCGTCTTCGGCGGCCCCGGTGACCCCGGTTCGCTGGACCCGGCGCTCGCCAGCGACGGCGAGACCTTCCGGGTCACCCGGCAGGCGTTCGAGGCCCTGCTGAAGCACGAGTCGGGCGGCAGCACGCTCGCCCCGGCCCTGGCCGAGAAGTGGGCGAGCAACGAGGCCGGCACGGTCTGGACGTTCAACCTCCGTAAGGACGTGACGTTCCACGACGGCGAGAAGTTCAACGCCGCGGCCGTGTGCGCGAATTACGACCACTGGTTCAACTGGAAGGGCACGTACCAGTCCAGCGCGGTCTCCTACTACTGGCAGACCGTCATGGGCGGCTTCGCGGCCAACGAGGACGCCGAGGCGCCGAAGGCGAACTACAAGTCCTGCACCGCGAAGGACGACAGCACCGCCGTCATCGAGGTCAACGAGCCCTCCGCGAACCTCCCGGGCGGCTTCTCCCTCCAGGCGCTGGCGATCCACTCGCCGAAGGCCCTGAAGGAGTACGCGAAGCAGGACGCGACCGCCAAGGGCGACGCCATCACGTACCCCAAGTACAGCCAGGTGGCGGGCACCGTCGCGGGCACCGGGCCGTACAAGATCAGTGAGTGGAACAAGGGCAACAAGGAAGTCTCCCTGGAGCGTTACGACGACTACTGGGGCACCAAGGCGAAGATCAAGAACCTGGTCTTCCGCACCATCGACACCGAGGACGGCCGTCGCCAGGCCCTCCAGGCCGGTGACATCGACGGCTACGACCTGGTCGCGCCCGCCGATGTGAAGACCCTGGAGAGCGACGGCTTCCAGGTCCCCACGCGTGACGTCTTCAACATCTTCTACGTCGGCATGAGCCAGGAGAAGAACAAGGCGCTGAAGAAGCCCGAGGTCCGCCAGGCCATCGCGCACGCCATCGACCGCGAGAACCTGGTCAAGACCCAGCTGCCCGAAGGCGGCGTCGCGGCCACGCAGTTCATGCCCGACACGGTCGCCGGCTACTCGGACGCCGTACAGAAGTACCCCTTCGACACGGCCAAGGCCAAGCAGCTCCTCGGGGACGCCGACGAGAGCGCGCTGAAGGTCGAGTTCTGCTACCCGACCGAGGTCACCCGCCCGTACATGCCCGCTCCGCAGGACATGTTCGAGCTGATGAAGGCCGACCTGGAGAAGGCCGGGATCACCGTCACGCCCAAGCCGATGAAGTGGGCGCCGGACTACCTGGACGCCACGGAGGGCGGCGGCTGCGAACTGCACATGCTGGGCTGGACCGGTGACTTCAACGACGGCTACAACTTCATCGGCACCTGGTTCGCCGAGTACGACAAGCAGTGGGGCTTCAAGGACAAGGGCGTCTTCGACGCGCTGAAGGTCGCCTCGGCCGAGACCGACCCGGCCAAGCGGACGGATCTGTACAAGAAGGCCAACGAGGCGATCATGGCGTACCTGCCGGGTGTGCCGATCTCCTCGTCCCCGCCGGCGATCGCCTTCGCCGACGACATCAACCCGCCGAAGGTCTCCCCGCTGACGCAGGAGAACTTCGCCGAGACGTCCTTCAAGTAACAGCACCAGCGGGTCCGCCCGGCCGGCGGCGCACGAAGCCGGGCCGGGCGGACCCGTCCCACGTCCGACGTCCTACGACGTCCCCGGTACCGAAGGAAAGGGGCAAGCGGGGTGCTGCGACTCGTCGCACGACGACTGCTACAGCTGATACCCACCCTGCTCGGTCTGTCGGTTCTGCTCTTCCTGTGGCTGAACCGGCTGCCCGGCGGACCCGCGTCGGCGATCCTCGGCGAGCGGGCGACCGAGGCCGAAGTGACCCGGATCAACCGGGTGTTGGGACTCGACGAGCCGGTCTGGGTCCAGTACGGACGGTTCATCGAGCGGATCCTCCAACTGGACCTCGGCACCTCCACACAGACCGGCCGGCCGGTCTGGGAGGAGTTCACCCTGCGCTTCCCGGCGACCGTCGAACTCAGCGTCGCCGCCATGGTCGTCGCGATCGTGGTCGGCATCCCCCTCGGCTACTTCGCCGCCCGGCGCCGCGGCAGCTGGCTCGACGTGACGGCCGTGTCGGGCTCGCTGCTCGGCATCTGCATCCCCGTCTTCTTCCTGGCGCTGCTCCTCAAGGGCCTCTTCGCCGTCAACCTCGGGATCTTCCCCAGTTACGGCCGCCTCTCGACCGGCATCGACGCCACGAAGGTCACCGGATTCGCCGTCCTGGACGGCCTGTTGACCGGTGAGTTCGACGCGTCGTGGGACGCGATCATGCATCTGGTGCTGCCCGCGCTCGCGCTCGCCTCCATCCCGCTCGCCGTCATCGTGCGGATGACCCGGGCCAGCGTGCTCGAAGTGCTGGGCGAGGACTACGTGCGTACGGCGGAGTCCAAGGGCCTGGACAAGCGCGTCGTACGCGCCCGGCACGTCCTGCGCAACGCGCTGTTGCCGGTGATCACCGCCGTGGGCCTGCTGACCGGCAGCCTGCTGTCCGGCGCCGTCCTCACCGAGTCGGTCTTCACCTTCGGCGGGATCGGGTCGTTCATCCGTACGTCGATCGACGCCCGCGACTATCCCGTGCTCGTCGGCTTCATCCTCTTCATCGCGCTGGTGTACGTCCTGATCAATCTGCTGGTCGATGTGGCGTACAGCCTCATCGACCCGAGAGTGCGGGTGCACTGACGTGAACGCGATCCCCGATGCCACCCCGAAAGCGACGAAGAAGGCCGACAAGATCGACCGGCTGGCGCAGCTCATGGAGCGGACCGAGACCACCTCGGGCGCCGGACTGTGGCGCGAGGCGTTCCGCCGGCTGCGCACCAGCAAGACGGCGATCATCGGTGGCGTCGTCATCGGCCTGTTCGTGCTGGTCGCGATCGTCGGCCCGTGGCTCGCCCCGTACAGCCCCACGGCGCAGGACTGGCGCGGC
This sequence comes from Streptomyces panacea, assembly GCF_040560175.1. Classification (NCBI taxonomy): domain Bacteria; kingdom Bacillati; phylum Actinomycetota; class Actinomycetes; order Kitasatosporales; family Streptomycetaceae; genus Streptomyces; species Streptomyces panacea. Next base: position 7,638 of record NZ_JARJHW010000138.1, on the reverse strand, counting down.
GAGGTCTTCCCCAACCAGGGGCGCTTCGTCGGACCGCGCGGCGAGAACTGGTTCGGTCTCGACCACCTCGGGCGCGACGAGTTCTCCCGGATGCTCGTCGGCGCCCGGCAGACGCTGCTCGTGGGTGTCGTCTCGATGCTCATCGGCCTGGTGGCCGGCGCGGTCATCGGCGCCGTGTCGGGCGCGGCGGCGACGCTCGGCGGGGAGCCGGGCAGGCGTGTGGACACCGTCATCATGCGCGTCACCGACATCATGCTCGCGCTGCCCTCGCTGCTGCTGGCCGTGTCCGTCGCGGCGGTGCTGGGCCAGTCGCTGACCACCGTGATGATCGCGGTGGGTGTGGTTCAAGTGCCGGTGTTCGCACGGCTGTTGCGCGGTTCGATGCTCGCGCAGGGCGGCTCGGACTATGTACTGGCGGCGAAGGCGGTGGGCATCCGCAAGCGCCGTATCGTCCTCACCCAGATCATCCCCAACTCGCTCAGCCCGGTGATCGTCCAGGCGACGCTCAGCCTCGCCACCGCGATCATCGAGGCCGCCGCCCTGTCCTATCTGGGCCTCGGCAATCCGGACCCGGCGATCCCGGAGTGGGGCGTGATGCTGTCGCAGGCACAGCGCTTCTTCGACAACGCGCCCATGATGTCGGTCTATCCGGCGGTCGGGATCATCGTCACCGCTCTCGGCTTCACGCTGCTCGGTGAGGCGATGCGGGAAGCCCTCGACCCGAAGCTGCGAGGCTGAAGTCACATGTCGCTACTGTCGGTTGACGCACTGTCGGTCACCTTCGCCGGGCACGCCGCGGGACGGGGTGCGGGGCGTGACACGAAGGCCGTCGACGGAGTCTCCTTCGACGTCGCCGAGGGCCAGGTCGTGGGTCTGGTGGGCGAGTCGGGCTGCGGCAAGTCCGTGACCGCGCTCGCGCTGATGGGTCTGCTCCCGCGCAAGGGGGTGAGTGTGGGCGGGCGCGCGGAGTTCGACGGCGCGGACCTGCTGTCCATGGGCGAGAAGAAGATCCGCGACCTGCGCGGCAGCCAGCTCGCGATGATCTTCCAGGACCCGCTCTCCTCGCTGAACCCCGTTGTCCCCATCGGTGTCCAGGTCACCGAGATCCTGAGCCGCCACCGCGGGCTGAGGGGCGAGCCGGCCAGGAAAGAGGCCGCGACGCTGCTCGACCGCGTCGGGATCCCCGACCCGGACCGGCGGCTGAAGGAGTACCCGCACCAGCTCTCCGGCGGAATGCGCCAGCGCGCGCTCATCGCCATGGCGGTCGCGTGCGCGCCGCGCCTGCTGATCGCGGACGAGCCGACGACTGCGCTCGACGTCACCATCCAGGCCCAGATCCTCGAACTCCTCAAGGAGTTGGTCGACCAGGAGGGCACGGCGCTTCTGATGATCACTCATGACCTGGGCGTCGTCGCCGGGTTGTGCGACCAGGTCAACGTGCTCTACGCGGGGCGGGCGGTGGAGACGGCGGGCCGCCGCGAGCTGTTCGCGCACCCCACCCATCCGTACGCGCACGGTCTGCTCGGCTCCATCCCGCGCCTGGACGCGCCGCGTGGCGAGCCGCTCAGGCCGATCCGGGGGTCGATCAACGACAAGATCGCGTGGGCCGACGGCTGCGCGTTCGCGCCCCGGTGCGACTTCTACACGATGGAGTGCCTGACGGGCACGCCGGAACTCACCGAACCGCGCGCGCCGGGCCACCAGGTGCGCTGCGTCAACCCGGTCCTGCCGGCGGGCCTCGCCGATCCTGTTGATCCGGTCGGTCCGGGCGAACCGGCTGACCCGGTCGATTCCGTTGATCCGATTGACCCGGCGGACCCGGTCGATCCGGTCGAACCCACGGCGGAGGTCTCCTCATGAGTCTGCTCGAACTGGACGGCGTCAAGGTCCACTTCCCGGTCAAGAAGGGCGTCTTCTTCGACCGTACCGTCGGCCATGTGTACGCCGTCGACGGCGTCTCGCTGAAGGTCGAGGCGGGCCAGACGTACGGCCTGGTGGGCGAGTCGGGCTGCGGCAAGACCACCCTCGGCCGGGCGGTCCTGCGCCTCGTCGACATCACCGAGGGCGGGGTCGTCTTCGACGGTACGGATCTCGCGAAGCTGCCGGACGAGGAGATGCGGAAGATCCGGCACCGGCTCCAGATGGTCTTCCAGGACCCGCTGGGCAGCCTCAACCCCCGGCAGAACATCGAGTCCATCCTCTCCGAGGGCATGGCGGCGCACGGCATCGGCGCGGACCAGGAGGAGCGCCGGGAGCGGATCAAGAAGATCCTCGCGGAGGTCGGGCTGCCGACCAACGCGCTGTCCCGCTATCCGCACGAGTTCTCCGGCGGCCAGCGCCAGCGCATCGGCATCGCGCGGGCGCTCGTGCTCGAACCGGACGTGATCATCTGCGACGAGCCGGTCTCCGCGCTCGACGTCTCCATCCAGGCGCAGGTGATCAACCTCCTTGAGGAGCTTCAGGAGTCCAAGGGCCTGACGTATCTCGTCATCGCCCACGACCTGGCCGTGGTCCGCCACATCTCGGACGTCATCGGGGTCATGTATCTGGGCTCGCTGGTGGAGGAGGCCCCGAGCGACGCGCTGTACGCCGAGCCGAGGCACCCGTACACGAAGGCGCTGATGTCGGCGGTCCCGGTACCCGACCCGGACGTCGAGGACCGCCGCGAACGCATCCTGCTCCACGGGGACCTGCCGTCCCCGGCGGCCCCACCGGCGGGATGCCGCTTCCACACACGCTGCCCCTGGAAGCAGGAGACGCGCTGCGCGACGGAGCGCCCGGAGCTGACGGTGATGGGGGACGGCCACCGGGTGGCGTGCCACTTCGCGGCGGAGATCGAGGCGGGGACGGTGGAACGGACGCGGTCGACGGGGATCGAGGCGGTGACGGAGACGGAGCCGGAGGCGCTGACGGAGGCCGTCTGAGGGGCGGCCGTACGGGGCCCGGCCGCCCGAGGCGACCTGGCCGGGCCTCAGCGTCGGCGTGCGAGACCGTCGAGCATCAGCTCGATGGTGAAGTCGAAGCGCTCGTGACCGGTGCCCGCGGTGAGTTCGGCGGCGTAACGCCTGGTCTGCGGGAAGGTGTCGGGGAGATTGGCGAACCGGCTCAGCAGTTCGTCCCGGCTGACGACCCACTCGTTGCCGGAGCTGCCGAGCAGGGAGATCTCAAGGGTGTACGCGTTGGCGTAGAGCGTCAGGGAGTCGACGCCCCAGGCGGCGGTCTGCGGGGCGATGCCTCCGGCGAGCAGGATGGCGAACATTCCTTCGCCGAGACGCAGTGTGTCCTCGTTGGTGGGGGCGGCGGCGAGCGCGGCCCGGGAGATCCCGGGGTAGCGCAGGTACTGGTCGCGCATCCGCGTGCAGACACCGGTGATCTGCTCCCGCCAGGCGGCGGGGTCCGGCTCGGGCAGGGAGATCTCGGCGCACAGGCGGCCGATGAGCAGCTCGTCCAGATCGTCCTTGTTGACGACATGGGCGTACAGCGACGCCGGTCCGGTCTCCAGGGCGGCTGCCACCCGGCGCATGGTCAGGGCCTCGTAGCCCTCGCGCGCCACGATGTCGAGTGCCGCGTCGACGATGGCGTCCGCCGTGATCGGTCTCTTCCGCCGGCCTCGCGCGGGCGGCGCGCCCGCATCGGGAACGGGCTGATGGTGCCGGGCTGCGCGCCGTTGCTGAGGAGTCGGTGGCATGCTCCGAGCCTAGCGGATGGACGAACTTCGTTCCATGTGACGAACGCTGTTCGTGCGGCTGGGCGGTGCTCACTCACGGCGGGCCCACGGCGGGACCTCCCGCTCCGGTCCGGGCGGACGGGACGCGTCGGCGTTTCGTGGCTTCCGGGCCTCTCCGCCCGCCTGATCCGGTACTTCGTCCCCCGTGTAGAACTGTCGGGTGTTCCAGGAACTGTTCAGCCCTTCCGTCCAGCACTCGCTCGACCTCGCCGGCATCTTCGTCTTCGCGATCTCCGGCGCCCTGCTCGCCGTCCGCAAGAACTTCGACGTCTTCGGCATGGCGGTGCTCGCCGAGGTCACCGGGCTGGGCGGTGGGCTGCTCCGGGACCTGATCATCGGAGCCGTACCGCCTGCGGCCTTCACCGACCTCGGTTACTTCACGATGCCGCTGGTCGCGACGGTCCTGGTCTTCTTCCTGCATCCCCATGTCGAGCGCATCCAGGGCGCGGTGAACGTCTTCGACGCGGCGGGGCTCGGGCTGTTCTGCGTGACGGGCACCGTGAAGGCGTACGAGTACGGGCTCGGCCTCACCGCGTCCGCCGCGCTCGGGCTCGCCACGGCGGCGGGCGGGGGTGTACTGCGCGACGTACTGGCCAACGAGGTTCCGTCGCTGCTGCGTTGGGACCGCGACCTGTACGCGGTGCCCGCGATCGTCGGCGCGACGATGGTGGCGGTCTGCATCCGGTTCGACGCGCTGAACGGACTGACGAGCGGGCTCGCGGCCCTCGCCGCGTTCGTGCTGCGGCTGCTGGCCATGCGGTTCCACTGGCGGGCGCCGCGCGCGTACAACCGCCGCTCGGCGGCGGCCGAGGAGCCAGGCTCGAACACATAAGCTACCGCTCGGTAATGCATTGTTGTACCGTGCTGCTCATGGCACAGGGAGCACAGGCAGCCCGGGTGGTACAGATAGCGCGGACGGCGCGGACATCCACCCCGGACAGCGAGTTCGACCGCGACACCTCCGTCACCCTTCGTGAACCGGGCGTCTACGACGCCGACCTCTCCGAGGGCTGGGCGATCCTCTCCGCCGTCAACGGCGGCTACCTGCTGGCGATCGTGGCCCGCGCCCTGCGCGACGCGCTGCCGCATCCCGATCCGTTCACGGTCACGGCGCACTACCTGACGCCGTCGAAGCCCGGCCCGGCCGTCGTCCGTACGGAGGCGGTACGGACCGGCCGCACACTCGCGACCGGCCAGGCGTCGCTCTTCCAGTACGAGGCGGACGGTACGGAGGTCGAACGCGTCCGGGTCCTCGCGGCGTACGGGGCGCTGGACTCCCTCAGCGACGACGTCCGCACCTCGGCGAAGCCGCCCACGCTGCCGCCGCCCGAGCAGTGCCTCGGTACGGAGGACGGGCCGGCCACGTTTCCGGACGACTCGGGCTTCGCGCAGCGCGTGGAGATCAGGCTGGACCCGGAGACCGCCGGCTGGGCGGTCGGCGTCCCGTCCGGAAAGGGCGAGGTGCGCGGCTGGTTCTCACTGGCCGACCGCCGCGAGCCGGACCCGCTCTCGCTGCTGCTGACGGTGGACGCCTTCCCGCCGACCGCCTTCGACCTCGGCCTCATGGGCTGGACGCCGACGGTCGAACTGACCACACACATCCGGAGCCGCCCGGCGCCGGGACCCCTGCGGGTCTTCGTCACCACGCGGAACCTGGCGGGCGGCTACCTGGAGGAGGACGCGGACGTCTGGGACAGCGCGGACCGCCTGGTCGCCCAGTCCCGCCAACTGGCGAGGGCGCCTCGGGCCGTCAGGGCACCGGAGGGGCGCTAGCCCCGAGCGGGGGCGTGCCGCGGCGTCCGTGGCGCCGCTCGACGACCTGACGCCGCCGCGCCAGGTCGTTCCGGTGTCCGATGCATCCCGCCTCGGGCGAAGTGGTGGGGCGTGCCCCGGCGGCCTGGCCGCCACGCCTTTCGGCGGCGGCCCGCGGGGCCGTGCCGGGGTGCGGTCTCAAGCCCGGTCCCGGCTTCCGGCGCGCCCGCTCAGGGGCGGGGCGTATCCGGTCTCTACCGCGCCGACCGCGTACGCGACGCGACTCTGGCCGACGCGCCCGTATGCCGCCGCGACGGCGTGGAGCCGGGCGACGTCTGGGAGTTGCTGCGCCGGAAGGTCGAACCGCGGCCGGCCGACATCGAGGTGACCGCCCGGGTCCGCGTCTCCCGGCTCGACATGTTCCTCCGTATCCACGCGGCCCAACTGACCGACGGGGAAACGGTCGTGGAGGCGTCGGGGGAGTGGGCCCGGGTGGCGCTCGTCTTCACGGAGCTACGAGCGGTCCGCGCCCTGCTCGCCTTCGGTGAGCACGTGGAGGTGCTGTCGCCGCCGGAGGCCCGCGACACGCTCGCCGGAGCCGCCGCCGCGGTCACGGAGCTGTACGGAGGAAGTCGCCCAGCGCCAGGGTGAGTTCGGCGGGAGCGTCTTCCTGTACGAGGTGCCCCGCGCCCGCGATCAGCCGCAGCTCGGCCCCGGGGACCAGCCCGGCGAGCTGCCGCCCCCTCTCCGGCGGGATCCAGGTGTCCTCCTCGCCCCAGCAGATCAGCACCGGCAGGTCCAACTCCCCGTACCGGCCCTCGATCTCGTCGGTGAAACGCCGGTCGTTCTGCGCGATCTGACGGTAGAACGCGCCCCGCCCCGCCTCCGTGCCGCACCACGGCTCGACCAGCGCGTCCAGGATATCCGCGCGGAGTCCGGGGTGGCTGGCGGAGCCGACGTACTCCCGCACGAGCGCGCGATGCAGTGCGGGCGGCAACCGCTCGAAGACGTCGCCGTATTCGCCGAGGAGCCGGTAGGCGGGCGAGCCCCACGGCGCGAGTGCCACGGGATCCACGAGCGCCAGCCGTTCGTACCGCGCGCCGTGCAGCAGCGTCGCGCGCAGGGCGACGCATCCCCCGAAGTCGTGCGCGACGACGGCGGGCCGCTCCAGCCCCCAGTGCCCCAGCAGTTCGCCGAAGATCCGCGCCTGCGCGCCCAGCGACACGTCCTGGTCCCGCCGCATCTCGGAGGTCCCGAACCCGGGCATGTCCCACACGTACACCCGATGCCGCTTCGCGAGCGCCCGCGCGGGGCCCCGCCACACGTACGACGAGAACGGAGTCCCGTGCAGCAGCACGACGGGCGCTCCGTCCACGGGCCCCAGGACGCCCCACCGGACCTCACCGGAGGGGCTGTCGAACGTGTGGTCGAGAGTCCATCCATCCATGCCCACCAGGCTAATTGGCGGGTCTGACATTTCCCGGGCACACGAGGCGGGGCCCGTCACAGCCCCCGTGCGCCGTCGATCCGCTCGCGGAGCAGGTCGGCGTGGCCGTTGTGCCGGGGGTACTCCTCGACCAGGTGGACCAGCACCCAGCGCAGCGACACCGTCCCGCGCCACCCGTCCTCGCCCACCACGTCGAGATGGGGGGCCGCCGCTACGAACCGGTCGGCGAAGGTCACCTCCTCGCGCCAGGCCTCCCACGCGGCGGCGACCACGTCCCGATCCGGGACGGCGCCGTCGAAGTCGCCGTCCGGGCACGCCCGCGAGGAGAACCGGGGCGGCGCGTCCAGCCCGGCCAGGACGCACCGGAACCAGCGGCGCTCCACGTCGGCCAGATGACGCACGAGGCCGAGCAGCGAGAGCGTGGAGGGCTGTACGGCGCGCCGCGACAGCCTCAGATCCAGGCCGGCGCACTTCAGCTCCAGCGTGGCCCGCTGGGCGGCCAGGAAGCCGGCGAGCATCGCGCGCTCGTCGCCGGTGGTAGGGGCGTCGAGCCGGCGGTCGGGCCCGGCGGTGACGAACATCTCGGCTCTCCTGCCGCGACCGGTCATGCCGCCCATCATCCCTGCGGCGGGGCCCGCGCGACCCGCCCCGGAGGGTGCCGGAGCGCCGTTCCGGACGGCCCCTCTCCTGTCTCTTATACACATCTCCGAGC
>NZ_JARJHW010000137.1:0-19613 GCF_040560175.1 Streptomyces panacea | reverse complement strand
ATGTGTATAAGAGACAGTTCCGTAACTTCGCCACCAGCGGCGCCCTGACCCGTGACGTCCGTACGGAACAGACCCCCGCCGCCCTCGCCTTCGCGCCCGACATCGCCTCCGTCGTCGTCGGCGTCAACGACACCCTCCGCCGTTCCTTCGACATCGTCTCCATGGCCCGCGCCCTCGATGAGGTCTGCGCCGCCCTCACCGGGCGCGGCACCGTCCTGCTCACCGCCTGTCTGCCCGACCCCGGCATCATGCTGGGCCTGCCCGCGCCCCTCGCGAGACCGCTCGCGCGCAGACAGCGCGCGGTCAACACCCTCGTCCACACGCTCTCCGCGCGGTACGACGCCGTCCATCTGCACGCCGCCGACCCGGCGTGGGTCGCCGACCGCTCCCTGTGGAGCGCCGACCGGCTGCACCCCGGCGAACGCGGCCACCGGATGATCGCCGCGCGGTTCCACGCGATGCTCACCGCGCGCGGCCTGACACTGGGCCCGCCACCGCTCCAGGAGCCCGAACGGCCGCCGCCCACCCGGGCGGAGGCACTGCTCTGGCTGGCGACGGCGGGCGCCGGCTGGATGGTGCGCAGAAGCACCGATCTGCTGCCCGCACTGCTGTGGCTGGCGGGCGGCGAGATGCGCCACCTGGTGCGCGGCACCGCCGACCACCTCGATCTGCGCGCCGAGCACACCCTCGCCCGCGCGCTGAAAGCACTGCCGCCGACCACTGCGCTTGCGAGAATGGGGGAATGAGTGGGCGCTGGGAATTCTGGATCGACCGTGGCGGCACCTTCACCGACGTGGTGGGGAGGCGGCCCGACGGACGTCTCGTCACAAGGAAGCTGCTCTCGCACAACCCGGAGCAGTACGCCGACGCGGCGGTCGCCGGGATCCGGCTGCTGCTCGGCGTAGCACCCGACGATCCGGTGCCCGCCGACCGGATCGACGTCGTCAAGATGGGCACCACCGTCGCCACCAACGCGCTCCTGGAGCGCCGGGGCGAGCCGACCGTCCTCCTCGTCACCGAGGGCTTCGGCGACGCGCTGCGGATCGCCTATCAGAACCGCCCCCGCCTCTTCGACCGTCACATCGTGCTGCCGGAGGCCGTCCACGAGCGTGTCATCGAGGTTCCCGAACGCGTCGACGCGCACGGCGCCACTGTGCGGCCGCTGGACACGGAGGCCGTCACCGCGCGGCTGCGGGAGGCGTACGACGACGGCTTCCGCAGCGCCGCCGTCGTCCTCATGCACGGCTACCGCCACCCGGACCACGAGAGCGCCGTCGCCGAAGCGGCCCGCGCGGCCGGCTTCACCCAGGTCAGCAGCTCCCACGAGGTCAGCCCGCTGATCAAACTGGTGCCGCGCGGCGACACCACCGTCGTGGACGCCTACCTCTCCCCGATCCTGCGGCGCTACGTCGACGAGATCGCCTCCGAACTCCGCGGCATCCGCCTGATGTTCATGCAGTCCAACGGAGGGCTGCGCGAGGCCGCCCACTTCCGTGGGAAGGACGCCGTGCTGTCCGGTCCGGCGGGCGGAGTCGTCGGCATGGCCCGTACCTCCGGACAGGCGGGCTTCGACCGCGTCGTCGGCTTCGACATGGGCGGCACATCGACCGATGTCTCGCACTACGCCGGGGAGTTCGAGCGCGAGCTGGGCACACAGGTCGCCGGGGTCCGGATGCGGGCGCCGATGATGAACATCCACACCGTCGCGGCCGGCGGCGGCTCCGTGCTGCACTTCGACGGCCAGCGCTACCGCGTCGGCCCCGACTCGGCGGGCGCCGTGCCGGGCCCTGCCTGTTACCGCCGGGGCGGCCCGCTCACCGTCACCGACGCCAATGTGATGCTCGGCCGGGTGCAACCGGACCACTTCCCGTCGGTGTTCGGACCGGACGGCGACCAGCCGCTCGACGCCGACGTGGTGCGCGAGCGCTTCACCGCGCTCGCCGACGAGATCGAGGCGGCCACCGGCGTACGGCGCGAGCCGGCCGAAGTCGCCGCCGGCTTCCTGGAGATCGCCGTGCTCAACATGGCGAACGCCGTCAAGAAGATCTCCGTGCAGCGCGGGCACGACATCACCCGCTACGCGCTCACCAGCTTCGGCGGCGCGGGAGGCCAGCACGCGTGCGCGGTCGCGGACGCGCTCGGCGTCGACACGGTGATCGTGCCACCGCTCGCCGGGGTCCTCTCCGCGTACGGCATCGGCCTCGCCGACGCCACCGCCATGCGCGAGCAGTCGGTGGAGGCCGAACTCGGCGACGGCGACCGGGAGGACGGCGGCGAAGGCGGCACGATCGGCCGGGTGCGGGAACTGTGCGCCGCACTCGGTGAGCGCACCCGCGCCGAACTGCGCGCCGACGCCGTTCCCGACGCCGCGATCACCACCCACGCGCGCGTGCTGCTCCGGTACGCCGGAACGGACGCGAGCCTGGCGGTGCCCCTCGGCGGCGTCGCCGACATGACGGCGGCCTTCGAGAGCGAACACCGCTCGCGCTACGCCTTCACCATGGACAAGCCCCTGGTGGTCGAGGCCGTGTCGGTCGAAGCCGTCGGCAAGGCCGACTCCCACGGTACGTACGCGGCGGACGCCACCTCGGTGGAAGGCGACGGCGAGCCCCTGCGGCCGGCGAGGGTACGGATGTTCGTCGACGCGGCGGAGCGCGACAGCCCGCTCCACCGGCGTGCCGATCTGCGGCCCTCCGACACCGTCGAAGGCCCAGCGATGATCGCCGAGGCCGACGCGACGACCGTCGTGGACGCGGGCTGGCAGGCGGCGGTCGGCGACCTCGGGCATCTGATCCTCACCCGCGTACGCCCCCGCCCCAGCCGCGTCGCGGCGGGCACCGACGTGGACCCGGTGCTGCTCGAAGTCTTCAACAACCTCTTCATGGCCATCGCCGAGCAGATGGGCGTACGCCTGGAGAACACCGCCCACTCCGTCAACATCAAGGAACGGCTCGACTTCTCCTGCGCCCTCTTCGACGCCGACGGCAATCTGATCGCCAACGCGCCGCACATCCCCGTCCACCTCGGATCCATGGGCGAATCCATCAAGGAGGTGCTGAAGCGTGACGAGGGCTCCCTCCGCCCCGGCGACGTGTACGCCGTCAACGACCCCTACCACGGAGGCACCCATCTGCCGGACGTGACGGTGGTGACCCCCGTCTTCGACGAACAGGGCGAACACCTGCGCTTCCTGGTCGCCTCGCGCGGCCACCACGCCGAGATCGGCGGCATCACACCCGGCTCGATGCCCGCCTTCAGCAAGACCATCCACGAGGAGGGCGTGCTCTTCGACAACTGGCTCCTCGTACGCGACGGCAGGCTCCTGGAGACCGAGACACGCGACCTGCTCGCCACCGCGCGGCACCCCTCCCGCGACCCGGACACCAACCTCGCCGACCTGCGCGCCCAGATCGCCGCCAACGAGAAGGGCATCGCCGAACTGCGCCGTATGACCGAGCAGTTCGGCTACGACGTCGTCGACGCCTACATGGGCCACGTACGGAACAACGCGGAGGAGTCCGTACGCCGCATCATCGCCGGGCTCAGCGACGGCGCCTACCGCTACGAGACCGACAACGGCGCGGTCATCGAGGTCGCGGTGCGCGTCGACCGCGCGGCCCGCGGCGCCGTCGTGGACTTCACCGGGACCTCACCTCAGCAGGAAGGCAACTTCAACGCGCCCAGATCGGTGGTCATGGCGGCCGTCCTGTACGTCTTCCGGACGCTGGTCGCCGACGACATCCCGCTCAACAGCGGCTGTCTGGCGCCGCTCGACGTACGGGTGCCCGAGGGTTCGATGCTGGCGCCCACGTTCCCGGCGGCGACGGTGGCGGGCAACGTGGAGACCTCGCAGGCCGTGACGGGAGCCCTGTACGCGGCGCTCGGCGTCCAGGCCGAGGGCTCCGGCACCATGAACAACCTCACCTTCGGCAACGAACGGGTCCAGTACTACGAGACGGTGGCGAGCGGATCGGGCGCGGGGGACGGCTTCGACGGCGCCGACGCCGTCCAGACCCATATGACCAACTCCCGCCTCACCGACCCCGAAGTCCTCGAATGGCGCTATCCGGTGCGGGTCGACGGATTCGCCGTCCGCGACGGCAGCGGCGGGCGTGGCCGCTGGACCGGCGGGAACGGAGTCGTACGGCGCATCCGCTTCCTGGAGCCCATGACAGTGACGTTGCTGACCGGGCACCGCACGGTGCCGCCCTACGGCATGGCGGGCGGTGAACCGGGCGAACTCGGCGCCAACGGGGTGGACCGGGCCGACGGGACCCGTACGCCGCTGAAGGGCGTCGACTCGGTGGACGTGGCCGTGGACGACGTACTGGTGCTGCGCACGCCGGGCGGCGGGGGATACGGCACACCGCGGTGAACTCGCGGGCCGCGACGGGCCGGTGGCCGGTCCGCCGGACCACCGCCCGGCCGCCCCGGCCGGGGAAGCAGCTGGGGCTTCTGCGTCGTTTCGACCGTTGTCGGTCCGAGGACCTAATCTGTGCAGCGTGACTTCGCCTGCCTCGACGGACCCCGTTCCGCCCCAGCTCAGCGCGGGGCCGCGGCTCGCCCAGGGCCCGGCCGCCGACGAAGGGCTGGCGCGGCGACTGCGCGCGCTCGCCTGCACCGCGCCGCTGCACGACCTCGACACCCGCAAGGCCAATCTCGCGGGGGAGTACTCCGGCTACGCGATGGCGGAGGTCGCGCTCGCGGCGATCGACCTCGTGACGCTCAACATGGACTTCGACACCGGCGCCGACCACGAGCAGATAGTGGCCAGACTCCTACCGCGCGTCGCGGCCCAGGCGCCGCACCGCCCGGTCACCGAGCACGAGCGGGTGGCCCGCTGGGTGCTGGAGAATCTGATCAACGTCGGCAGCGTCGACCGCGGATTCCGCGCCGTGTACGGCACGTTCGGCGCCGACGGCGTCTACACCCGCCGGGACTACGACTTCAAGCTGATCGAGGAAGTCCCCGGCCACGGCGGCAGCGTCTATCTGCGCACCACCGACGAGGCGGTCAACGTGCTGGTGGGCGCGTTGGACACGGACGTCACCAGCGCGCAGATCGCCGCCGAGGTCAAGCTGGAGGTACTGATCAACAGGGGTCGGCTCGCCGACGCCCAACTCGCCGCCGAACAGGCCCGGTACCGCACCGTGCAGTACGCGGAGACCCTGCGCAGGACCCTGGAGGCGACCCGGCGCAACGTCCGCGCCGTCGACTGGCTCAACGCCGTGCCCGACATGATCGCCGAAGCGCTCGACCACGTCGCCGACCGCTACCGCCACGAGAACGCCATCCTCAACAACATCCGCAAGTCACGTGACGAGGCCGAGACCGGCGCCGACCCCAAGACGGCCGAGCACAAGCGGCGCGCCGCCGAACTGGTCGACATCGTCAAGGACTGCATCCGCCGGCACACCCAGCTCCAGTCCCGACTCCTGGAGGCCGGACCGCTGTTCCGCGCCGAGCAGGACCGCCAGGCGTTCGCCGAGCCCACCACACGGACAGGGCTCGACCTCTACGGCCAGCTCGTCGCCCCGCTCCTGCCGCTGTCCGTCGACCGGGCGAGCCACGTCACCGACGCCTTCTTCGCCCGTGGCACCGGGCTGCGCACACCCGTGTCCGTGCGGGTCGGCGACCTCGTGGACCTGCTGCTCACACCTCCCGTGGAGCGGGAGCACCTCGGCGCGGAGATGCCTGAGCCCGATCTGATCGCCACTCCCGACGACAGCCGCTTCAGCGAGGAGCAGTTGGCGAGCGCGATGGAACTGCTCGACCTGGAGCACGACGCGCCGCGCAGACTCTCCGGCCTGCTCGCCGAGGCCCGCCGCCGCGACCGGGACCTGCCCTATCTGGTCGCGCTGCTCGCGATCCACGCGGCCAGCCCGCCGGTCGGTACGGCCTACCGGCAGGGCGAGGAGCGGCTGTTGTTCGCCGTGGACGACGGGACTCCCCTCGACGACGAGGAGTTCGGCGGCGCCGACCTCATAGTGGGCACGGCCCTCCTGGACGCCGCGGGAATGACCGCCGACCGTACGGACGCGGCATGAGGCCCACGCGGATCCACCGGACACGCCCCGGACCGACGGCCCCCGGCACCCGCTTCACCCGCATCAGGACCACCCCCGGCAAGGAGCAGCGCCCGTGAGCGACCACCAGGCAGAGCACGCCGCCGCGTGGGACGAGCCGGGCAGCACCGAAACGGCCCGCGTGGCCGCGCCCGCGCCGCCCGGCGGCGCCGTCACCCCCGCCGACGCGGCCGACGCCGCGCGTCTCGTCTCCTTCGGACTCCAGCCCAAACTGCTGCCCGCGCGGGACGCCGAATACGCCGACCTGCTGCGCCGCTACCGCGAGGAGACGGCTTTCGCGCGGCTCGCCGACGCGGTCGCCACCGGTCTCGGTCTCGTCGTCCTCGAAGTCTCCGCCCGCGCCGGGATGGCCGTGACGGCGGGCGAGGACTCCGTGTTCGCCGTCCGCATGGGCGACTACGCCCGCCGCGCGTCGACCGACTCGGCGGACCGCTTCCTGCACGGCCTGGCCCATCTCGCCGTCGCCGCCATGGCCTTCCCCCGCCCCGAGGACCTCGCCGACGACGGGTACATCGGCCGGATCACCGTCAACGGCGTCGACGCCTTCGTACGGCAGGCCTGCCGCAGGCTGGAGGAACAGGCCGAGGAACAGGGCGAGAACACCGACCCGCGGACCGACACCCCCGGCCTCGAATCGGCCTGGCGCGTCTACGCGCGCCGTAGCGCGACCGGCGCCACCAAGGACGCGCGCCGCCTCGCGGGCTCGACCACCGGCATCATCGGCAAGGCCATGGCCTTCCTCACCGACTCCGGCTTCCTGCACCGCACCGGCGACGACGCCGGCGGCGCGTACCGCACCACGGCCCGCTACCAGCTCCAGGTCCGCGACATGGCAGGCAGCGCCGCCATGGCCGAACTGCTCGCCCTGGGCGTCGTACCGGTCACCGACGGATCGGCCACGCTGCTGCCCCCACCCGACCCCGACGACCTCGACCTGGTCACCGACGCCGGACTGCCGTTCCACTCCTGAGCCCGGCCGTCCACCGGCCCGGCAGCCCAGCCCCGCCCCCACCCCGCGCCGGTCTTCATCCGGTCCTGATCACGACGAGAGTCCGCCGCCATGTACGAGCTGTCCCGGGTCCGCCTCTACTCCATCGGGCCTGCCGGTGCGCGCTACGCCGACACCGTGCTCGACCTGCGCGGAGTCGGCGAGCCGGTGCCCCACCCCGCGCCCACCCAGGCGGAGTTCTTCGAGGACGAGCCGGTCGGCCCGCCGCGCCGCCCGGCCCCGGCCGGTGTGCTCTTCCTGGAGAACGGCGGCGGCAAATCCGTCCTGCTCAAGCTGATCTTCTCGGTGATGCTGCCCGGCCACCGCAACACCCTCGGCGGGGCCAGCTCGGGTGTGCTGCGCAAATTCCTCCTCGCCGACGACTGCGGCCATGTCGCCCTCGAATGGCAGCACACCCTCACCGGAGAGCTGGTCGTGGTCGGCAAGGCCAGCGAGTGGCGCGGCCGTCAGGTGTCCAACGACCCGCGCAAATTCGCCGAGGCCTGGTACTCCTTCCGGCCGGGACCCGGGCTCAGCCTCGACTCGCTGCCGGTCGCCGAGTCCACCGCCGTCCGGCGGCCCGCGGAAGGCGTCTCGGGCGCGAGGGGCCGGCGCCGCACCATGAAGGGTTTCCGGGACGCCATCACCGAGGCGGGCAAGGCGTATCCGCATCTCGACGTGTACTGGGAGGAGATCCACGACCGCTGGATCGAGCATCTGGGAGAGCTGGGCCTCGACCCCGAACTGTTCCGCTACCAGCGGGAGATGAACGCCGACGAGGGCGAGGCCGCCGGGCTCTTCGCGGTGAAGAAGGACTCCGACTTCACCGATCTGCTGCTGCGCGCCGTCACCGACACCCGCGACACGGACGGACTCGCCGACCTCGTCGGCGGCTTCGGCAACAAACTGGGCCGCCGCGACGAGCTGACCGCCGAACGGGACTTCACCGCGGGCTCCGTCGATCTGCTCGGCCGGATCGTCGACGCCGCCGAGTCCCGCTCCCGGGCCCGCGACGTCCACGCCGGGTCCGAGCGCCGCACCCGTACCCTCGCGCGCCGGCTCACGGCCCGCGCCGCCGTCGAACGAGGCCGTGTGGGCGACCTCGCCCAGCAGGTCACCGCCGCCGCCCACACCGTCACCGAGGCCGACGGGGCCCGCGGCCGCAGCGCGCTCATCGCCGCCGAACTGGCCTACCGGCACGCCTCCCTGGCCCTCACCGTCGCCGAGAAGGCCGCCGCGGCGCAGCGGCGTGAGCTGACCGACGCCCGTACGCTCCACTCCGCCTGGCAGGCCGCCGAGAACGTCCTGCGGCACCGTGCCGCCGCCGACCGTTCGGCGCGCGTCGCCGTCGCGATCCGCGAGGCCGAGCGCGACGCGGCACCCGCCCTGGCCGCCCGCGCCACCGCCGCCGCCGACCTCGTCCGCGCGCTGCACGCCGCCGCGGCCGGCGGCGAGAGCGTGGCCAACGAGGAGGAGGAGCGCTCCGCCGCGCTCCAGGAGGTCGGCGAGGCCGCGCACCGCGACGCGACCGCCGCGGCCACCGAGGCGCAGCGCGCCCGCAGCGAGACGGGGCATCTGCGCCAGCGTCTGTCCGAGGTCGAGCAGGAGACCGCCGAGGCGGTGCGGGCCGGCTGGCTCGACGACACCGCGCCGGACGCCGACCCGGCACGGGCCGCGCTCGCCGCGAGCGACGCGGAGAAGTCCGCGGTCGCCACCTGGGACACGGCCAGGGAGGCGGCGCGCGCGGCGGCGGACCGGGCCAGGGAGGCCGCGGCGACCGAGTCCCGCGCCGAACTGTCCGAGGCCCGCGCCGTCGACGCCGCCCGAGCCGCCGAGCACGAGTACGACGCGGAGCGCCGTACCGCCGAGTCGATCGCCGAGGAGGAACGCCTCACCGAACTGCTCGGTCTTCCCGGCGCGCCACCACGGGCCGGCGTCCCCGGACCGCGCGGCGCCGGCCGGGGCGGCGGCCCCGACGGCCCGATCGATCCCGCGGCGACGCCCGTGGCGGTCCCCGGTGCCACGCCCGAGCCGGGCTCCGGCGGCTCGAAGCGCCCCGTCGGCAACGGCACCGGCACCGCCGTCGGGCGACTGCCCAGGCCGGCCGGCGCCCCGGCGGCCCACACCACCCAGGGCCCCCTCACCCCCGAGGAGCTGGACCGGTACGCCGACGAACTGCGCGAACTCCTGGACCAGGGCGTCACCGCCGCCGAGCGCCAGCTGTTCGACCTGCGTACGGCCGCCGCCGACGACTCCCGCATCCTCGGCGCACTCGGCGACGGCGGGCTGCTGCCACCGGGCCCCGACGTACTGGCCACGGTCGAATACCTCGGCGAACACGGCATCCCGGCGCTCCCCGGCTGGCGCTATCTCGCGCAGGCCGTCGACCCCGCCGACCACGCCGCCGTCCTCACCGCCCGGCCCGAACTGGTCGACGGCGTCGTCATCACCGAACCGGCCTCGCACGCCAGGGCACGCGAAGTCCTCTCCGGCGCCGCCCTCCTGCCGCGCTCCGCCGTCGCCGTCGGTACGGCGGCGGCCCTGCTCGCACCGGTGCCGGGCCCCGGTCCACAAGGCGCCGCGGCCGGCGGCGAGGACAGCGGTGTCTTCCTGGTGCCGCCCAACCCGGCCATGCACGACGAGCACGCCGCCGACGCCGAACGGCAGTCCCTGCGCGCCAAGTCCACCGCCCGCGACGAGGAGATCCGCACCCTGTCGGCCCGGCTCTCCGCCGACCGCGCCATCGCCGCGCGCCTCGTCTCCTGGCGGGCCACCTGCGCCCCCGGCAGACTCACGGAACTGGCCGAGACCGCACGAGCCGCCGACGATCTGGCGCGGTCGGCCGGCTCCGAACTCGCCGAAGCGCGTACGGTCCGGATCGAGGCGGACGAGGCCGCCGCCGACACCGCCCGGGTACGCGACGAACGGCAGGAGGCCGCCCAGCGCGCCCGCCGGGTCGCCGACGCCCTCGCGGGCCTCGCCTTCCGGCTGCGTGAGAGGGCCGGCTGGCAGGTCAAGCTCCGCGCGCTGGCCGACGACGCCACGGAGTCCGAAGCCCGCGCCACCGCCTGCCTGGAACGGGCGCGCGCCGCCGACGAGGACCGCCGCGCCGCCCAGCGTGCCGCCGACGACGCCCGCCGTACGGCCCGCGCGCTCCGGGCCGAGCGCGCCGAGATCGCCGGCGCCCCCGAGAACCTGCCCGAGCCCGACGGGGACGCGCCCCGCACCGCGCTGCCCGCGCTGCGCGAGGCGTACCGCGCCGCCTCGCAGCTGTACGAGAAGGTCGGCGTCGGCGCCGACCTCCGCGCCGAACAGGCCCACGCCGAGAGCGACGAAGGCGCGGCCCTCGCCGAACTGGACCGGCTCAGCAACAAGGTCCGTACCCGCGCCGCCCAGCTCCTGGAGAGCACGGACGGCGCCGACGGACCGTCCCGGCAGGCCGCCGCCGCCCGCGCCGAATCGCTCGTCCAGATGCTGGAGTCGCGCGCGTCGGCCGCCAGCGAGCAACTGGGCCGCCTGCGCGGCGAGGCCGAACGGCTCGCACCCGCCGAGGGCCAGGCGCACACGGACCTGCCCGAGGGGCACGTCCCCGCCGATGTGGGACAGGCCCAGGCCCTGCTCCGTACCGCGACCAACGAACTCGCCACGCGCACCGACGCGTTGGACACCGCCCGCTCCGCACACAGCGAACTGCTCCACGCCCACCGCACCGCCGAGGACGCCACGGGCGGCTTCGAGGAGACCGCGGCCCTCCTCGGCGATCTCCTCCGGGGCTCGGCCCACGAGGACACCGACGAGGCACCGGAGACACCGGAGCCCTATCCCGGGAGCATCGAAGAGGCCCAGATCGCCGCCGCCGAGGCGCGCCGCTCGCTGCGCGCCTGCGCGACGGACCTGTCCGCGGCCGATGCCGCCGTCCGGGAAGCGAGCGACATTCTCGTACGGCACGCCAACTCCACCCGCTACGAGCAGGTACGCACCCCCGCCCGCCAGCAGATCCGCGAACTGCCCGCGGCGGCGCTGCCCGACCACGCCGCGAAGTGGGCCAACGCCTTCGCCCCCCGGCTGCGAGTCCTCACCGACGAGCTGGAGCAACTGGAACGCAACCGCGACTCGATCGTCGACCGGCTGCGCGGACTGGTGGAATCCGCGCTCACGACCCTGCGCTCGGCGCAGCGGCTGTCCCGGCTGCCCGAAGGACTGGGGGAGTGGTCCGGCCAGGAATTCCTCCGGATCCGCTTCGAGGAACCCGACCAGGCGACCCTCTCCGAACGGCTCGGCGAGGTCGTCGACGAGGCGACCCGCGCCGCCCTCAAGAAGAACTCCGACCTCCGCAGGGACGGCATGTCCCTGCTGCTGCGAGGCGTCCAGGCGGCCCTCCAGCCCAAGGGCATCGCCGTCGAGATCCTCAAGCCGGACGCCGTGCTGCGCGCCGAGCGGGTCCCGGTCGGACAGATGGGTGACGTCTTCTCCGGCGGCCAGCTGCTCACCGCCGCGATCGCCCTCTACTGCACGATGGCCGCGCTGCGGAGCAACGACCGGGGACGCGACAAGCACCGGCACGCCGGCACACTCTTCCTCGACAATCCGATCGGCCGCGCCAACGCGACATACCTGCTGGAGCTCCAGCGTGCCGTCTCGGACGCGCTCGGCGTCCAACTCCTCTACACGACCGGCCTCTTCGACACGACAGCACTGGCCGAATTCCCCCTGGTGATCCGGCTGCGCAACGACGCGGACCTGCGGGCGGGCCTCAAATACATCAGCGTCGAGGAGCATCTGCGGCCGGGGCTTCCCCAGCAGGACCCGGACGGCGAGACGGTGCACGGCGAGATCACGGCCACGCGCATGTTCAAGCGCTCCCAGGCCGCCGTCGCGGCTGCTGCCACGACGACGGCCGACGAGACGCCGGCGGTTCCGCGACGGGAAGACCCGCCCCAGGATGACGCGCCACGGACAGCCCCGTCACAGGAAGACCCGGCCTAGGACCGGTCCTCCGGAACTCGGACACCCAACAGCCGCCGGGGCGCGGGCGTTCAGGCTTCGGAGAGCCTGCCGGCGCCCCGGCGTCGTATCCGCGCGCCGTCACGCTCCGCCGTCCGGGCCGTACGCCGGGCCCTGCGGCGCTCCCTGCGCAACTGCCGTGCCGTGCTGCTCGGCACGGACACCACACCGTTGCGCTGATTCCACACCTGGCGCGTCACCCATACATCAAGCACGCCCCAGGTCGCCACCACCGTGCTGCCCACACTGCTCAGCACCATGGGGAAGGCGAGCCACGAGCCCGCGAGGGTGCAGAAGAACGCCACCATCGCCTGCATCAGCGTCACCGACGCGATGATCACGGCCCGCACCGCCGCCGTCCGCACCGGGTCGGGCATCCGGCGCCGTATCGCGGGCTCCTCCACCCAGAACCGCCGAGAGAGGCCCGTCCCGCGCGGGGCCGGCAGCTCGACCTCGACCTCCGCCGGCGCCTTGCTCGTGGCCGCCCCGTCCTTCTCGTGGCCGTCCTCGCCACCTGCCGTACGTGTCCGCGCCTGTGCCTTCTTGCCCGCCTTCATAGCTGATTCCGTGTCCGACTTCGTATTCATGGACCGTAACTCCCCACCACTGTCCGACATCAGGGTGACTGCCCGGCCCAGGCCGCTTCACGCGAACCATGGCACCGAATGTACGGCGGGCAGCGCAACCGCGCCGTCCGCCCGCCCCGTCCCTCGCTCCGAATTCCCCACCCTGAGCCGGTACTTCCGTACGTCAGTACCCATACACATAGACGACCGACAGATCAGGAAGATTCCCGCGCCCATAGGGTTCAGGCCACGTGATCGATTGCGAAAAGTGACGCCCTGCCAGGTACTGTGCGCGACAGCAGTGAAAGTCAACTCCGCCAATAACGGGACAACTCGTGATGAACTCTCCTGGGCGAGTCCGAAAATCGTCCGGACGTGTCTTCGAGTTGTAGGTGTGGCAGTAGTAGGCTCACGCCGTTTGTTGACGAGGGTGTCCATTCTGATGAAGACGCCTTCCACGTCGGGTGGAAGGTCGAGCTGGGGGAGGCCATGCGCTTTCGCGGGAAGTCCATCCGCCGGAAGATCGTGGCGTTGCTGCTTGTGCCGCTCGTCTCCCTCACGGCCCTGTGGGCATTCGCCACCACACTCACCGGCCGCGAGGCCAACCAACTCCTCGATGTCGCCTACATCATCGACAAGGTCGGCGACCCCGTGGAGGACACGGTCCGAGTAGTCCAGCGGGAACGCCGCCAGACCCTCATCTATCTGGCCGACCCACGTAACTCCGACTCCCTCGCCGAGCTGCGCCGACAGCGCGCGGCCACCGACAGGGCCGTCACGAAGATCAAGGCGAACGCCGAGGACCCCTCGGTGCGCGACCAGATGAGCGGTACCACTTCCGCGCGGTTGACCTCGCTCACCGACGCCCTCGACGGCCTCGGCGCGCTGCGCCGCTCCGTCGAGAAGAGCACCGTCACCCGCGGCCAGGCGCTCGACTTCTACAACAGGCTCGTCGACCCCTGCCACAGCTTCCTGTCGACGCTCCACGTCCTGGAGGACGTGGAGCTGGACAAGCAGGCGCGCGCCCTGGTCGGCGTCGACCGCGCTCAGGAGATGCTCTCCCGTGAGGACGCGCTGGTCGTCTCCGCGTTGATCACGCGCCGCACCACCTCGGACGAGATCCGGCTGATATCCGACCTGGTCGCCAATCGCAGCCTGCTCTACGAGACCAACCTCGACGTCCTGCCCGCCTCCGAGCGCGAGATCTTCGAGCAGTACTGGGGCGGCCCCGGCACCCAGCCGCTGCGCGAGGGGGAGGAACAGCTCATCGCCGCGGGTCCGGGCAAGGACCCGGCCTCGGTGGACGCCGCACGCTGGCAGGAGATGTCCAACCCGGTCCTCGAAAGCCTCGAACGCGAGGGCGAGGCGGCCGACGAGCGCTACCAGGACCGGGTCGACCCGGCCGGGTTCAACGTCTTCGTCCTGGCCGGAATCGCCGGCGTCCTCGGCTTCCTCGCGCTGCTCGTCTCCTTGATCGTCTCCATCCGCGTCGGCCGCAGCCTCATCCGCGACCTGTCCGGGCTCCGTAAGGAGGCTCACGAGGTGTCCGGCGTCCGCCTGCCGAGCGTCATGCGACGCCTCGCGGCGGGCGAACAGGTCGACGTCGAGACGGAGGCCCCGCGACTGGACTACGAGCGCGACGAGTTGGGCCAGGTCGGCCAGGCGCTCAACACCCTCCAGCGCGCCGCCGTCGAAGCGGCCGTGAAGCAGGCCGAGTTGCGGCACGGAGTCTCCGAGGTGTTCGTCAACCTCGCCCGCCGCAACCAGGTCCTCCTCCACCGCCAGCTCACGCTCCTGGACACCATGGAGCGCCGCACCGAGGACACCGACGAACTCGCCGACCTGTTCCGCCTCGACCATCTGACCACCCGTATGCGGCGCCACGCCGAGGGTCTGGTGATCCTCTCCGGAGCCGCGCCGTCCCGACAGTGGCGCAAGCCGGTCCAGCTCATGGACGTCGTACGGGCCGCGGTCGCCGAGGTCGAGGACTACGAGCGCGTCGAGGTCCGCAGGCTGCCGAAGATCGGTGTCGGCGGCCCCGCCGTCGCCGACCTCACCCACCTCGTCGCCGAACTCCTGGAGAACGCCACGGTGTTCTCACCCCCGCACACGGCTGTGCAGGTCCACGGCGAACGTGTCGCCAACGGCTTCACCCTGGAGATCCACGACCGCGGCCTCGGCATGAACTCCGACGCCCTGCTCGACGCGAATCTGCGGCTCGCGGAGACGCCCGAGTTCGAGCTCTCCGACACCGACCGCCTCGGCCTCTTCGTCGTCAGCCGGCTCGCGCAGCGGCAGAACGTACGGGTCTCGCTCCAGCCCTCTCCGTACGGAGGCACCACCGCGATCGTGTTCCTGCCGGCCGCCCTGCTCACCGAGGCGCCCGAGACCCAGGGCACCGGATTCCGGCTCGACCGGCAGAATCTCGCGACCGAGAACGGCCGCGGCCGTTCCGACGGCCGGCTGGCCTCGCTCTCGCAGGTCCCCGCCGGGCTCACCGGCGGCCGTTCCGTGCTGGACGGGCCCATCGAACTCGAACCGCCGCTCACCGGGCGGGAATTCGACGACCTGCCCGCCCGCGCTGACACCACCGGCGCCGCCGCCGATCTCGGCAGCCGCGACCTGGAGGACACCGAGAGCGAGCGCGGCGGAATCTTCCGGGCCCGTGAGCACCTGCGCGACACCCGTGACGACGCCGACCCGCTGGGCTTCCCGTCGCAGCTGCCCCGCCGCAGCCGCAAGGCCCCCAAGCTGGTCGCCGACCACGGAAGGCGCCTGGACGAGCGCGGCGGAGCCCACCCGGCGTCGGAACCAGCGCCGGTCACGCCCGTCCCGGGTACGTCCGCGCCGAACGAGCCCGTGCCGAACGAGCCCGTGTCGAACGCGTTCTCACCGAACCCGTCCTCACCGACCGACGGAGCCGCCGTGACGCCTGACGAGAACGGGTCCGCCGCCCCGCTCGGCGGCCTTCCCCGGCGCGTCCGGCAGGCCAGCCTGGCGCCCCAGCTCAAGGACGCCGTACGGGAAGAGGCCGAGGCGTCGCCCACCGACGCCGCGGATCGGGACTACGAGCGGGACGCGGACCAGGTACGCAACCGTATGGCTTCCCTTCAACGGGGCTGGCAGCGTGGCCGTCAGCAGAACAGCGCCGAAGACACCGATGACAGCGAAGGCATCAACGGCCCCGGCGACACAGCAGGAACGACACCGGAGGGGGACGGTCGATGACCGCACCGAACGCCGCAGCATCCGATTCCACACGCCGCGGATCCGTTCCGGGTGACCTCAATTGGCTCCTGGACGAGCTGGTGGAACGGGTCGGCAGCATACGCAAGGCGATCGTCCTCTCCGGGGACGGCCTCGCCACGGGTACGTCCAAGGATCTGACCCGCGAGGACGGCGAACATCTCGCCGCCGTCGCCTCCGGCTTCCACAGCCTCGCCAAGGGCGTCGGCAGGCACTTCGACGCGGGCAAGGTCCGCCAGACCGTCGTCGAACTGGACGACGCCTTCCTCTTCGTCACGGCGGCGGGCGACGGCAGCTGCCTCGCCGTGCTCTCCGACTCCGACTCCGATGTCGGCCAGGTGGCCTACGAGATGACCCTCATGGTCAAGCGCGTCGGCGTCCACCTCGGTGCCGCCCCTCGCGCCGGACAGCCCGCCACAGGGTGAGTTGAATGTCATGAGTGAAGCAGGCGAGGGTCCGAAGCACTGGTTCGACGGCGACGCCGGACCGGTGGTGCGCCCGTACGCCATGACACGCGGCCGGACCAGCAGCGCGACCCGGCACCGGCTCGACCTGATCGCCATCGTCATCCCGGCGCCCGCCGCCGACGACCCCGCCGGCGACCGGACACTGTCTCCCGAGCATGTGGAGATAGTGGAACTCTGCAGAGCCAGTCCTCAGTCGATCGCGGAACTCGCCGCGGGCCTCGACCTCCCCGTGGGGGTGGTCAGGGTCTTCGTAGGAGACCTGGTCGAGAGCGAACTGGTGCACGTAACCCGTCCCGTTCCGCCGGCCGAGCTGCCGGACGTGAACATTCTCCGCGAGGTGATCAATGGTCTTCGGGCGCTCTAGCCGTGGACAGCGGCCGATCGAGCCGGTGACTCTGAAGATCCTGGTGGCAGGCGGCTTCGGCGTGGGCAAGACCACCCTGGTGGGCGCGGTGAGCGAGATCAAACCGCTGCGCACCGAGGAACTGCTCACCGAGGCGGGCCGCCCCGTCGACGACATCGCGGGCATCGAGGGCAAGACCACGACCACGGTCGCGATGGACTTCGGGCGCATCACGCTCCGCGAGGACCTGGTGCTCTATCTGTTCGGTACGCCGGGTCAGGACCGCTTCTGGTTCCTGTGGGACGAGTTGGCCCAGGGCGCGCTCGGCGCGGTCGTCCTGGCCGACACGCGCCGGCTGGAGGACTCCTTCGCGGCGGTCGACTACTTCGAGCGGCGGGACATCCCCTTCGCCGTCGCCGTCAACTGCTTCGAGGACGCGGCCCGTTTCCCCGCCGAGACGGTCCGGACGGCGCTCGACCTCGACCCCGAGGTACCGCTGCTGATGTGCGACGCGCGCCGTCGCGAGTCCGTCAAGGACGTCCTGGTGGCGGTCGTGGAGCACGCGATGATCCGCGCGCGCAAGCAGCGCGAGCCCGCGGCCACCTGACGCCAACTACCTGACGCCAACTACCTGACGCCACCCACCGACGACACGTCCGGAACACGGCCCGTACCCCCACCGACAGGGGTACGGGCCGTGAGTCTCATGAGACGGCGCGGTCGTCCGACAGGCTTTCGGATGTACGGCTCCGACTACCGCCGGCCCCGCCCGGCATCCGTGCGGCTCCACAGTTCGGTGGTTCGGCGGTTCGGTCGTTCAGCGGTTCTCGGCGAGCCACTTCGCGGCGATCTCGGCCAGCTCGGCGTCCCGTCCCGCCAGCATCATCCGGATCATCCGCACATCGCCGCGCAGCGACCACGCGGGATGCCCGAAACTCGCGGGGTTGTTCTTCTCGATGAAGAAGTGCGCGGGCCAGGCCGTTCCGTAGCCGATCAACGGCAGCGCCGCCGCGTACCGCTTCCGGCCGCGCGTCAGGCCGTAGACGCTGACGGCGAGACCGGTGAGCGTCCCCGTCAGATGGATCCAACGGGTGGCCGCGCGGGAGTGCATCGCCACGTAGTAGGGCCAGAATTCCTCGTACGACTCGTATGTCGCCGTTGTCTCCGTTGCCATACGGGCACCGTAACGGCTGTGCCCCGAAGGGGAAACGGGCAGAGGAGAACCGAAAACGGGCCGCTCGCGTCCGACAGTAGTGAGCGGGCGGCCGGAGCCCACGGGGGTGGTCCCGGCCGGCCGCTCACCCGCTGATCGTCCCCTCGTCGTCAGCGACCGAGGACGGAGCGCCAGGACACCGGGAAGTCGAAGTAGGTGTCGGGGAAAAGCTCCGGCTTGTGGGTGAAGTGCCACCACTCCTCGGGGAGGTTGGTGAATCCGACGTCGGCCAGCGTGCTCTTCAGGAGCTGCCGGTTCACGCGCCGCTCACCCTGGATCCGGGGATCGTCGGTGTGTGACAGGGTGTCGAAGCAGTCGTAACCGGTACCCATGTCCACGGAGTTGTCCCGGAACCGCTCACCCTGCGGCGCGTAGCAGGGGACCAGCTTCTCGCCGGGCAGGTACGGCCGGGTCGGTTTGGCCGGCAGCTTGACGATCGTCAGATCCACCGTGCTGCCGCGGCTGTGCCCGGACTTCTCGGCGATGTATCCGTCGGTGAACAACCTCGACTTGTCGACCTGTGGATAGAACTCCGGCTTCATCCTCTCGTCCGCCAGGTCCTTCGCCCAGCGGACGAAGTGATCGACCGCCCGCTGGGGGCGGTAGCAGTCGTACACCTTGAGCGAGTAGCCCTGCCGCAGCAGCTTCGACTGTGCTCGCTGGAGCGCCCGCGCGGCCGGACGCGTGAGGACGCAGAGCGGCTGCTCGTAG
The DNA here is from genome assembly GCF_040560175.1 of Streptomyces panacea. Classification (NCBI taxonomy): domain Bacteria; kingdom Bacillati; phylum Actinomycetota; class Actinomycetes; order Kitasatosporales; family Streptomycetaceae; genus Streptomyces; species Streptomyces panacea. The sequence goes on along the minus strand of NZ_JARJHW010000137.1, from coordinate 989 downwards.
CCGTCGATCGGCTCGCCCACGAAGTTGTGCGGGGTGATGTACCGGATCTCCTGGATGATCGTCGGTGCCACGGTCGGCAGGGCCACGAACTCCTCGGGTGCCGTGGGCCGGGACGTCCGGGAGCCCGTGCCGGCGCCGGAGGTCCCGGATGCTTCGGATGTCCCGGCCGCCCCGGACGCCCCCGGGGCTGCGGCGGTCACGGCGAGCAGGGCGGCCGCGGTGGCGGCCAGCGCGCGGAGTGTGGAAGCGAGTCGTGTCATGGGCACACCGTCTATCAGTTCCACGGCCCGCGGGAAAGAGTGATCGGCTACAGTCCGCGCGTGCCCGACCACGAGAACGACTCAGACGCCCCCAAGCACCGCTTCGTGCGGAACTCCCACTGCGGCAGCTGCGGCTCGCCGTACCCCGCGGGCGCCGGCTGGCCGCGAACCTGCCACGTCTGCGGCGACACGGCCTACCGCAATCCGCTGCCGGTCGCGGTCACCCTGCTGCCCGTGACCGACGACCGGGGCACCTCGCTCGTCGTCATCACCCGCACCATCGAACCCCGGCTCGGCCACGTCGCCCTCCCCGGCGGCTTCGTCGACCACGCCGAGGACTGGCGGCACGCCGCCGTACGCGAGTTGCGGGAGGAGACCGGCATCGAGGCCGACGAGCGGGACGTCCGGCCGGCCGACGCGATGAGCGCGGACGACGGCGCCCATCTGCTGCTCTTCGCGCTCCTGCCGGAACGTCCCGTCGCCGAGCTGCCCGCGACCGTGGCCACCGAGGAGACGGACGGCTGGCACCTGCTGCGGGCCCCCGCCGAGCTGGCGTTCCCCCTGCACACGGCGGCGGTACGAGCCTGGTTCGCCGGCCACTACGACCCCGCGACGCGCCTCAGCTGACCGTCGGCCCGGCGCCCCGCCCCCGTACCCGCACCGGCAGTTGTGGCGGCATCACACCGTCGTCCGTCACGCGCTCCACCACGACCTCGCCGCCCACCAGCC
>NZ_JARJHW010000136.1:0-19928 GCF_040560175.1 Streptomyces panacea | reverse complement strand
GACTTCGAAGACACGGCCTAGCGCTCGACCGTCGCGCTCAGCCTGCGGTCCGTGAGCGAGCGGCCCGCCTGGATCTCGTACGCGCCCGGAATCGCCGTCCAGGCGTTCTCCCGCTCGTCCCAGATCTCGAAGGCGCGGGCCCTGAGCGGGACCGTCACCTCGACGCTCTCGCCGGGGCCCGCCTCGACGGAGGCGAAGCCGGCCAGCCAGCGCACCGGGCGCTCGGCCGTGCCGGGCGCACCGCCGGGGGCGGGCGCGAGGTAGATCTGGACGGTCTCGCGGCCGGGCCGGGCGCCGGTGTTGCGCAGCCGCACGGTGGCCCGTTCGGTGGTGGCGTCCAGCGTCTCGTACTCCCAGTCGGTGTAGCCGAGGCCGTGGCCGAAGGGGTACGCGGGGGTCGTGCCGGCCCGCTCCCAGGCGCGGTAGCCGATGAACACGCCCTCGGTGTAGTGCAGTTCCCCGCCCGCCGGGGTGGTGTCGGTGACGGGGACGTCGGCCAGGGCGACCGGCCAGGTGGTGGTGAGCCGGCCGCCGGGCTCCTCGGCGCCGGTGAGCACGTCGGCGAGCGCGGCGCCGCCCTCCTGGCCGGGGAACCAGCTGAGCAGGACGGCTGCCACGTCGTCGCGCCACGGCAGTTCGACCGGTGAGCCGGTGTTGACGACGACGACGGTGTTCGGGTTGACGGCGGCGACGGCCGCGACGAGCGCGTTCTGGTGACCGGGCAGTTCCAGACTCGTACGGTCGAAGCCCTCGGACTCGACGGCCGTGGTGGTCGCGACCACCACGACGGCGGTGTCCGCCGCCCCGGCGGCCTCGACGGCCTCGGCGATCAGGTCCTCGGGGTCGCGCTGCGGGCCGAGGTGGAGCAGGGAGAAGGCGACCGCGTCCATCGGGGCGCCGGGCAGCCGGGGCACGGTGAGGCGCAGCGAGACGTCGACGCTCTCGCCTTCGAGGAGGGTGACCCGGGCGCGCGGCAGCCGCTCGCCGAAGAACGCGTTGAACGGGTCGGTACTGTCACCGAGCCCTTCCTCGCCCTCCCAGATCTTCTCGCCGCCGACGGTGAGGACGAGGGGCCCGATGCCTCGGGTGCCGAAGGTGTGGTCGCCGCTCTCGCGCGGAGTGAAGGTGCCGGTGAACTCGACGCTGTGCAGTTCGTCGTAGTCGACGCCGTCGGGCAGGTCGACACCGACCCACTGGACCATGCCGGAGGGGATGCCGGTGGTGCCCAGCTCCTGTCCGTCGGCGGCGCGGCAGACGGCACGCAGCTCGAATCCCTTTCCGGCGACGCCGAGTTGGTCGCTGGGGTCGGCGCCGACGCTGTAGCTGAGGGCGCCTTCGGGCAGGGCGGCGGTCAGGCCGTCGAGCGGCGAGACGGTGTGCGGCGGGAAGACGGTGGCCGAGCCGCCGCCGAGGATGCGGGCGTCGCGGGCGGCGGCGCCGCTGAGCGCGACGGTGCGGGTCCTGGCGGGGTCGAGGGGCAGGGCGGGGTGCCCGTCGCGTACCTCGTTGCGTACGAGGACGAAGGAGCGGCGTGCGACCTCGCGGGCCAGCGCGTCGCCGTCGAGGGTCGCGGGGAGCGCGGATTCGGCGACGACGGCGGGCGCGTCGTCGAGGGCGCCGACGCGGGCGGCGAGCCTCAGCACGTTGCGTACGGCGTCGTCGACGAGCGACTCCTCGGCCTCGCCGGCCCGGACGGCGGCGGCGAGCGCCGGACCGTACACGGTCTTGGGGCCCGGCATCGCGACGTCGAGGCCGCCGAGGAGGGCGCCGGTGGTGGAGCGGGCGGCGAGCCAGTCGGAGACGATGTAGCCGTCGAATCCCCATTCGCCGCGCAGGACTTCGTTCTGGAGATAGCGGTGCTCGGTCATCGAGGCGCCGTTGACCTGGTTGTACGCGGCCATGATGCCCCAGGGGTGGGCGTTCTTGACGATGGCCTCGAACGGGGCGAGGTAGAGCTCGCGCAGCGGGCGCGGGGCGACGATGTTGTCGACGGTGAAGCGGTCGGTCTCGGCGTCGTTGGCGACGAAGTGTTTGACGGTCGTGCCGACGCCGCCGTCCTGGACGCCCAGGACGTAGCCGGTGCCGATCTCGCCGGTGAGGTACGGGTCTTCGCTGTACGCCTCGAAGTGCCGGCCGCCGAGCGGGGACCGGTGCAGATTGACGGTCGGCGCGAGGAGGACGTGCACGCCCTTGCGGCGGGCCTCCTGGGCGAGCAACCGGCCTGCCCTGCGGGCCAGTTCGGGGTCCCAGGTGGCGGCGAGCGCGGTGGGCGACGGGAGCGCGACCGACGGGTCGTCGGCGGTCCAGCGGACACCCCTGACGCCGATCGGGCCGTCGGACATGACGAGGGAGGCCAGGCCGATCTCCGGGAGGGCGGGCAGCGACCAGTTGTCCTGCCCTGCCAGCAGCCGCGCCTTGTCGTCCAGATCCAGCTTGCCGAGCGCCGCCTCGACGGCCGCTTCGCGTGCTTGGTCGGCCCGGGTGATGGGTGCGCCGGTCACGGCGGTACCTCCTCGTCAGTGTCCTGCGCCTTGCGGACGGTTACATGGTGACCCGCAATTCTGTAGACAGGTAGGCTTCGTTACCGGTTCGTTACTCGTGTACGGTCCGGACGACGGTCGGTGAGCGGTCAGGTACGAGGCGAGAGGACCCGGTTGGATGGCGAGGCCCAGAGGCGCGGAGCGGCGGGCGGAGATCCTCCGCGCCACCATCGAGGTGATCGCCGAACGCGGGTACCGCGGCACGACGTTGGGCGCGGTGGCCGAGCGGGTGGGCCTCACCCAGCAGGGGCTGCTCCACTACTTCCCCACGAAGGAGGCGCTGCTCCTCGCCGTCATGGACGAGCGCGACCAGTGGGACACGGGGGGCGGCAGCCGGGGCGCGGACGGCTGGCGGCTGGAGCTGCTGACGTCGATGGTCGACTACAACGCGATGCGGCCCGGCATCGTGCAGACCTTCTCGGCGCTGCTCGGCGAGAGTGTGACGGAGGGTCACCCGGCCGGGGAGTTCTTCACCCGCCGCTATGTGCAGGTTCGGGGCAACATGGCGGGTGTGCTGCGCGACGAGTTCGGCGACCGGCTGCCGAGCGGGCTCACCCCCGAGCAGACGGCGCCGCTGCTGGTGGCCGTGATGGACGGGCTCCAGTACCAGTGGTTGCTCGCACCGGAGTCGGTGGACATGCCGGCGGCGTTCCGGGCGTTCGTGACACTGCTGCGGGGCGGCGCGGAGGGGCCGGAGCGGTAAGGCGTGTCCGGCGGACGCGGGCGGTGCGGCGGTGGGACGCCGTAGCCATCGGCGGGGTGCGGAGGTGATACTTCCGCCACCCGATGGAAGGACTCCCGTGAGACTCGTGCGCACCACCGGCAACACCGCGGGCCGGCTCGGCCTCGTTCTGCTCGCGTCGGCCGCCCTGGTCGCCGTGGCGCCTCCCCCGCACGCCACGGCCGACAACGCCGTCGCCCCCGCGGTCACCGTCGAGGAGCGGCGCCTCGACGGTGACGTGCCCAGGCGGATACTCGGCGACAGCGGCTTCGACGGGGTCGCGCCGGCGTTCGCGACGTCACTGCGCGGCGCCGGTTCGTACGCCCAGGCGGAGCGCGCGGCCGTACGGCATGGCGAACGGTTGTGGCAGCGGGCGGTGGACCGCGTCCAGGGGCGGGGTCCGGCGGGCGGCGAGCTGAGCCGCGACGACGACCGTCCGCTGTACTGGGCGCGGCTGGCCCTGACCCGTGAACTGCGCGCGTGGCACGCGGAGTCCGGGCTCTCCGAGGCGGCGGGCGTACGGCTGCTGGAGCGGCTGGAGAGCGCGTCGCGGGGCCAGGACTCGATGGCGGACCGGGAGCGGGGCCGGGACCGGGCGAAGGGCGTCAAGCGGATCGTGGTCACCGGCTTCGACCCGTTCACGCTCGACAGGGACATCCGGATCAGCAACCCGTCCGGGGCGCTCGCGCTCGCGCTGGACGGCACGGTGATCCGCACCGCCGACGGACCGGCGCGCGTCGAGACCGCCGTCTTCCCGGTCCGCTGGGGGGACTTCGCCGACGGCACGGTCGAACGCGCCCTGCGCCGTACGCTGCCGCGCGCCGACCTGTTCGTGACGGTCAGTCAGGGACGGGTGGGGCGCATCGACGTCGAGCGGTACAACGGTGCCTGGCGCGGCGGCTTCGGCGACAACGAGAACGTGTCCGAGACCGGGCTCGTACCGGTGAAGGACCCGGCCACACAGCCCCAGTGGACGCGGACCACGCTGCCCTACGCGGGCATCGTGGCGGCCGGCACGGGGCGTTTCCCGGTGTACGACAACACGTCGGTCACCGAGGTCCCGGCGGGCGGCACCGCCCCCGTCGTACGGCCGGACGGGCCGACGCCCGGCTCGGCGGCCCGTGCCGGTGGCGGCGGGGACTATCTGTCGAACGAGATCGCCTACCGGGCGACGCTGCTGCGTGACCGGCTGGGGCTCGACATCCCGGGCGGCCATGTCCACACGCCGGTGCTCCAGTTCGGGCCGGGCAACACCGACCCGGCGACCGGGACGGTGTCGGATCCGGTCTTCGTACAGAACAGGCTGGACATCACGGCGCAGCTGCGCACGATCGTGCGGGTGGCGGCTGAGGAGTCGTAGAAGTCCTGGGCGGGCCCGACTCGGCCCACCGGGTCCGCCCGGTGGGCCGTGCGACGCGGAGCGCGAGCGCGTTCACCACTCGCGCGGGACGCCCGCCGTCGGACCGGAGCGGTCGGGCGCGGGAGCCGTACCCCCGGGCACGGGCGAACCGGCCCGACCGGCAGCGGCGCCGGCACCGGACCCCGCGCCCTCGTTCTCGCCCGTCAGGTCGCGGGCCATCAGCGTCGCCCCCGCCACCGCGCCCGGCATCAGGAACACCGCGACGAACGGCACCAGGAAGGCGAGCGTCAGCGGGACCCCGAAGCCCAGGGTGAGCAGCCGGCGGCGGCGCAACAGCGGCAGGCGTTCCTTGAGCTGGATGCCGCGTCGCTGCATGGCGACCGCCGTGAGTTCCTCCGTCAGGAAGAAGCCGGACACGCAGAAGCCGAGCACGGGGACGACGGTCTGGCCGACGACGGGGATGAACCCGAGCGCGAAGAGCAGGACGCCGTACAGCACCACCCGCCCCAGGATCCGCAGGCTGTCCCGCGCGGAGATCCACAGATCGCGCCAGAGCGGCAGACCCGACTCCGGTACGTCGCCGCCCTCCGACCGGTCCACGGCCTCGGACAGCGATTCGTAGAAGGGCTGCCCGACCAGCAGGGTCACGGCGGTGAAGGTGATCACGGCGATGAACAGCACGAGTGCGAACAGCAGCACGGTGAGGAAGGAGCGGAACAGCCCCTGCCACGGCGAGGACCAGTCGTCGGCGAAGGGCGTCGCCCAGGCCGTCAGGTCGTCCGCGCCGTAGAACAGGCCGACGAGCGCCGCCGCGTACAGCACGAGGGTCACCAGGCCGGGCAGCAGCCCGAAGCCCAGCCATCTGCCGTGCGCGCCGACCCAGCGCTGGCCTTTCACCAAGTAGCCGAAGCCCACACCGAGATCACGCATGGGAACACCCTATCGGGGTTGTTCCGGGGTTGTTCCGGGGCTGTTTCGGGGCGGTTCCCGGCCGGTTCCATGGGGCCGGTGGGACGGATGAGAGTCCCAATACCCCTTGTTGTTGACACGTTCAACCGGTATGACCTGCCTATTGAACCGAACGATCGCCCCCCGCACGACCCGGAGGTACATCCGCATGGGGATGCCCAGACCCGTTCTGCTCGCCACCGCCACGGCCACCGCGGCCCTGATGCTCGCGCCGCTGCCCGCGGCCGCCGTGCCCGGCGCCGACGGCGGCCGTTCGTCGCACCCGGTGAGGGACGGCGGCACCACGGACAGCCGCGTCGCCTCGGCCGCACTGCCTTCGGCCGGTGCCGCCGCGCTCTCCTCGGTGGGCAAGACCTCCCTCGGTCTGCGCAAGGACGGCGGCTACCCGCGCCGCAACGTCCTGGCCACGCTGCCCGAGAACCCGGCCGACAAGGCCATCAAGCTGGGCCTGGCGCCGTACCACGCGCTCGCTCCGCGCCTCAACGCCCTCCAGGAGCTGGGGAATCGGGTCAGCGTCGAGGTCACGGGCCGGTCGGCCGGCGGGCACGACCTGTATCTCGTGACGGTCACGGCCCCGGAGAGCGCGAAGGAGGCCGCCGAGCAGGAGCGGATGCGTGAGCGCATCGAGAACTCCCCCGCGTCGGCCGCCAAGGACAAGCGCATCAAGGAGAGTTACAAGACTCCCGTCTTCATCAACAACAACATCCACGGCAATGAGTGGGAGGGCACCGACGCGGCCCTGAAGCTCATCGAGGAGCTGGCGAAGGCCAAGGACAGCCGTACGACGAAGCTGCTGGCCACGAACCGGATCATTCTCAACGTCACGGCCAACCCGGACGGCCGGATCGCCGGAACCCGCGCCAACGGCAACGGCATCGACCTCAACCGCGACTTCATCACCGCCTCGCAGCCGGAGGCGCGCGCGATCCGGCAGATAGCCGTCGACAAGCAGCCCGCGGTCATGCTCGATCTTCACGGTTACGTCAACGGCACTCTCATCGAACCGACGACACCGCCGCACGGCGAGAACTACGAGTACGACCTGTTCCTCAAGAACTCCTACGCCAACGCCCTCGGTATGGAGGAGGCGGTCAACGACCTCGGCTACACGGCCGAAAAGGACGGCGTACGGCCGCCCGTCATCCCCTTCCGGGACCAGGAGGAGGGCTGGGACGACTGGCCGCCGATCTTCACCCCTCAGTACATGGCGTTCCAGGGCGCGGTCGCCTCGCACACCATCGAGATCCCGATGCGGGTCAACAACAACGACTACAACAACCTGCCCGTCGAGGAGTTGCGCCGCAGGTCCGCGATCAACACCGATGTCGCGGGCGCCGCGATGCGCGCCACGCTCGACTTCTCGCTGGAGAACCGCAAGACGCTGATAGCGGACCAGATAGAGACGTTCCGGCGCGGTGTCGCGGGCGAGAAGCAGCGGGTCATCTCCGAGGAGACGGTGCCCGGTGTGCCCGGCATCGGTCCGGAGGACATCTACACGACCGACTTCCCGCGCGCGTACGTGATCCCGGCCGGCGACGGACAGCGGTCGGCCCCGGCCGCCGCCCGTCTGGTCGACCACCTCGTGGCGAACGACGTGAAGGTCGAACAGGCCCGTAAGAGCTTCAAGCTCGCGGGCCGCACGTACCCGGCCGGTTCGTACGTGGTCGACATGGAGCAGGCCAAGCGCGGTATCGCCAACGTCATCCTGGACGAGGGCCGGGACATCAGCGCCGACGTGTCGTCGATGTACGACATCTCGGGCTGGAGCCTCGGGCTGCTGTGGGGCGCGAACGTCACCAAGGTCCAGCGGGGCTCCCTGAGCTTCTCGGGGCGCGAGGTCGACGCGGCCTCGCCCGTGGGCTCGGTGGCCCGTAACGGCGACCTGAAGCTGCGGCTGGACGACCCGAAGGAGTTCGCCGCCGTCAACTCCCTGCTCGCGCAGGGCGTGCAGGTGCGCAGGACGGCGGACGGCGCGGCGATCGTGCCGTCGTCGGCCCGCGGGAAGGCCGAGATCCTGGCCGACCGGTACGGCGTCGTCTTCACCGCCACGAAGGACAAGGGCGTCGCGGCGCTGCGCCGTACGACGGTCGCCGCGGCGGTCAACTCGGGCGAGCTGTTCGCGCTGCGCGAGATGGGCTTCGAGGTGCTGCCCGTGTCGACGGCGACGGCCAACGCGGGCTTCGACTGGTCGAAGGCCGACGCGCTGTACGTGTCGACAGGGCTGAGCCACCGGTCGCTCAACGAGACCGCCCGCGCCGCGCTCGGTGAATTCCTCGCCGGGGGCGCGCCGGTGGTGGCGCTGGGCTCCGGTGGTGCGACGTTCAACGCCGAGGCCGCGCTGCTGACGGCCACACCGGTGCGGGGCAACGGGAACGCCAACGGTGTGGTGCGGGTGCTCAACACGCCCGGACCGATCACCGGCGGCACGCAGCCGCACTCGTTCGTCTACTCGCCGATCTGGTACACGGCGCTCGGCAAGGGCGTGCGTACGGAGCAGTCGTACGGCGGTGGCAACCCGCTCGTCTCGGGCCACTGGCGCGCGAACGAGGACGGCACCGGCGGTCCGCAGGCCGCGGCCGGACAGGCGGCGATCGTGAGCGGTACGTCGGCGGCGGGAGCACCGGTCACGCTGTTCGGCACCGAGCCGCTGTTCCGCGACCACCCGAAGGGCTCGTTCGCCCAGGTGGGCAGGGCGCTGCTGAACCGCCTTCCGTAGGAGGCGCGATGCACGAAGGGCCGCACCCCGCTCGTGGGGGTGCGGCCCTTCGCGTGAGTGGGGCGGTCGGTCAGACGACGGACAGCTCGACCTTGATGTTGCCGCGCGTGGCGTTGGAGTACGGGCACACCTGGTGCGCCTTCTCCAGCAGGTCCTTCGCGGTGGCCGCGTCCACGTTGGGTATGGACGCCTCCAGCTCGACCTCAAGTCCGAAGCCACCGGCCTCGGTCTTGCCGATGCTGACCCTGGCGGTCACCGTCGAGCCGGAGATGTCGGCCTTCTCCTTGCGGGCGACGACGCCGAGCGCGCCCTGGAAGCAGGCGCTGTAACCGGCGGCGAAGAGCTGCTCCGGGTTCGTACCGGCGCCGCTGCCACCCATCGACTTGGGCGGGTTGACGACGACGTCGAGCTGGCCGTCGTCCGAGGAGACGCGACCGTCACGGCCGTTCTCCGCGGTGGCGACGGCGGTGTAGAGGGAGTCGATCTTCTGAATGGTCATTCGGGATTCCTTCTTCTTGTACGTCGCGGCTCGCGCCCACGGACCACGACGGCCTGGCACGAGCCTAACGGCTGTGGGTGTGTTGCCGTGGGGCAGTCGCTGTGGATCGACTGACGTCGGCCGAGGGTCAGTTGAGGGTGACGATCATCTTTCCGGTGTTCTCGCCGCGGAGCAGCCCGAGGAAGGCGTCGTAGCCCTTCTCGATCCCTTCGACGGCCGTCTCCTGGTACTTCAGCTCGCCCGAGGCGAGCCAGCCGGAGACGTCCTCGACGAACTTCGGCATGAGGGCGCGGTGGTCGTTGACGAGCATGCCCTGGAGGCGCAGCCGCTTGCCGATGACCAGCGCGAGGTTGCGCGGGGCGGGGCTGGCCTCGGTGCTGTTGTACTGCGAGATCATTCCGCAGATGGTGGCGCGGCCGTGCAGGTTGAACGAGGAGAGCGCGGCTTCGAGGTGCTCGCCTCCGACGTTGTCGAAGTAGACGTCGATGCCGTCGGGCGCGGCTTCCTTGAGCTGCTCCCTGACCGAGGCGCCGCTCTTGTAGTTGAAAGCGGCGTCGAAGCCGTACTCCTCCACAAGAAGTTTGACCTTGTCGTCGGATCCCGCCGAGCCGATGACCCGTGACGCGCCCTTGATCCGGGCCAGTTGGCCCACCTGGTTGCCGACGGCGCCCGCGGCGCCGGAGACGAACACGGCGTCGCCCTCCTTGAAGGAGGCGGTCTCGAAGAGTCCGGCGTAGGCGGTGAGGCCCGTCATACCGAGGACTCCGAGGTAGGCGCTGAGCGGCGCGAGCGAGGCGTCGATCTTCGTGGCGTACCGCGCCGGCGCCTCCGCGTACTCCCGCCAGCCGAGCCCGTGCAGCACATGGTCGCCGACCGCGAAGCCTTCGGCGTTCGAGGCGATGACCTCGCCGACGGCGGCGCCGTCCATGGGGTGGTCGAGCTGATAGGGCGGGGTGTAGGACTTCACGTCGTTCATCCGGCCGCGCATGTACGGGTCGACCGAGAAGTGCTTGTTGCGGACGAGGATCCGGCCCTCGCCCGGCGCGGCCACGGGGACCTCGCGCAGGGCGAAGTCCTCGGGCTTCGGCCAGCCGTGCGGGCGGGCGACGAGATGCCATTCGCGGCCGGACGCGGGAAGAACGGTCATGGGTGCGGTGCCTCCTCGGTTTAAAGCTTCACTGCCTGAAACAACCATGCTCCTAGATATTTCATGTTGTCAAGTAAACGGGTACTCTGGTGCCCATGGCTGAGCACACTGACCCCTTGACCCTCGAAGTCGTCGAACTCATCGGCACGGTCGTTGCGCGCTACTACGAGGAGTACGACCACGCCGCCGCGGAGCACTCCCTCACCGGCGCGCAGGCACGTGTACTCGGGCTGCTCTCCATTCGCCCCATGCCCATGCGCCGGATCGCGCAGAAGCTGAAATGCGAGCCGTCGAACGTCACGGGGATCGTGGACCGGCTGGAGTCGCGCGGTCTGGTGGAGCGGCGCCCCGACCCCTCCGACCGGCGGGTGAAGCTCGCCGCGCCCACGGAGAAGGGGCGGAGCACGGCACGGCAGCTGCGGGACGGGCTGAACTTCGCGCGGGAACCGCTGGCGGACCTTTCCGTGGCCGAGCGGACGGTGCTGCGGGATCTGCTGAGGCGGATGCTGGGAGACGAGGCGGTGGAGTGACCCCCGGTTCGGCCCCGGGCGCCCCGGGCGCTCAGCCGCAGATGATCCACAGGAAGCAGTCGTCCTCTTCCACCGGGGGCGAGGTGGAAGCGGAAGGGGAGGGCTGCTGCGTCGGGGGCCGATCCGGCCGGCCGGACGCGCTCGGGTCGGCCGGGGGGCGGCTGGAGCCCGTGGGGTCGGGCGAGCCGCTGGGGTCCGGCTCGTCGCTCGGCTCGGCCGAGTCCGTCGGCGCCGGGGGCTCCTCGTCGTCGGACGGCCCGGAGCCCGTCCCCGAAGCCGAGGGGTCGGGCGAGCCGTCCCCGCCGGGGCGGGCGGACCCGGTGGACCCGGAGGGCGTGCCGGACACGGGGCCCGGGTCCTTGGGCTCCTTCGGGCCGGTCGGGGGCAGTCCGCCGTCGAGCTCTATGGCCCTGTCCTCCTGTACGGAGGTGGCATCGTCGCCGTCGGACGACTCCAGCGCCAGCTCGGCGAGGCTCAGCGCGCCGACCGCCAGGACGAGACCCGTCACGGTGAGCAGGACGACGCGGCCCTTGCGCCGGTGGACACCGCGCTCGGCGCGCATCTCGCGGCGCTCACGACGGGACACCTTGCGCTTGCGGGAGCCGCGCTGACGGCGCGGGCCCCTGACCGGCTCCGGACCGGGTTCGCGCGCGGCAAGGACCACCTCCACCTCGTGCGGGGCGGGGTCGTGGAGCCGTAGCTCCTCGGCGGGCGTACCGCACCCCGCGCACGCCAGGGCGCCGTTGAGGTGCCGCTGGCAGTGATGGCAGTAGTCCATGGCGCCCTGAAGATAATCCGACTAACCACGGCTCGGGCACCTGTCGCGTGAAGATCCTGTGTGGAATCGACCGTTCCACCAATCCGCCGCCCGACCTGCCCCGAAGGTGCACGATGTCGATATGAATGCCACGACATCAGCCGCAGCCGGTGGAACCTCCCATCCTTTCGGACCGCGCGACTTCCAGCTCGTACTGCTGCGCCGGATGGCCGACCACCAGAGCGAACTGGTCGAGGACGCCCGGCGCCAACTGGGCGCGTCGCTCGGTGAGATGCGGGAGGCCAACCGGCGCTGGCAGGCGATGATCCGCTCCCCCCGCGCCCGGGGCACGCTGTCGCGCTACCGCTCGGTACTGGGCGCGCCGGAGGCGGCGTTTCCCCGGCAGGTCGGCGATCTGGCGTGCGAGGTGCTGCTGTGGCCCGTTCCGCTCTGGCCCACGCTCCGCTTCGAGGTGACGGCGGCGCCGGGTGGCGGCGTGTGGAACGAGTGGCTGGTACGGGCGCCGGGCGAGCCCGGTCCCGAGCTGCGTACGGCGGACGATCTGCGCCCCTGGTCCTGCACCGTCGACGAGGTCGCCCGCGCGTTCGCCCCCGCCAGACCGATGGAGGGTACGGCGCCGACCCGCTGGGGTCTCGCGTTCGACGCGCCGGGGACGGGGCCGTGCGTCGCGGAGTTCACCTGGGGCCTGCTTCAGCGCTGGTCACCGGCGCGTGGCGGATCGTAGACGGCGCCGGCGTGCTGCGGCCCGTGCCCCGGCGTGGCGTCGGCTCCGTACGCCCGACCGGCGCATCCCAGCGCGCGCACCGCCCCTCCGGCGCCCACGATGCGAAGAGGGCCGGCCGCCCGCCGGTGATCCACCTCAGCGCTCCCGGGAGAAGAACCCGCCGTGACCGTCAGCCTTGAGCAGTTGCGCCGTTGCCATGTCGCCGTCGACCTCGGGGCCGCCAGGACCCGGGTCTTTGTGAAGGGAGCCGGGCTCGTCGTGGACGAGCCGAGCGTCGCCGCAGTGAACACCAGGACCGGCGCGCTCATCGCCGTCGGCGCGCTGGCCGAGCAGATGACGGGCCGTACGCCGGACTACATCCGGGTCGCCCGCCCCGTGACCGGCGGCACCGTCGTGGACATCGAGATGGCCCAGCGGATGCTCCGTCATCTCCTCGGTGAGAAGCTCCGCCGCCAGTTGCGCAGGAAGCCGCGGCTGCGCGCGGCGGCCTGCACCCCCCACGACAGCGACCCGCTCGCCCAGCGCGCGGCCGTCGAGACCCTGGTCGGGCTCGGGGCCCGCCGGGTGGAGCTGGTCGACACGCTCATCGCCGCGGCCGTGGGCTGCGGGCTGCCCGTGGAGAAGCCGACGGCCACCATGATCATGGTGTGCGGCGCGGCGACCACCCAGGTCGCCGTGTTGTCGCTCGGCTCGATCGTGACGGCCCAGCGGGTCCCCGTCGGTGGCAACGCCATCGACCACGCGGTCATCCAGCACCTGCGCCACCAGCACGAGTTGATGCTGCCGAGCCAGTCCGTCCGGCCGCTCCAGCTGGCGCTGCGCGGCAACGGCATCACGCCGGACGGCCCCACCTCGACGGAGATCCACGGCCGTGACGTGGCGACGGGGCTCGCCCGGTCGGTCGTCGTGGACACCGCCGCCGTACGGCAGGCCATCCACACGCCGCTCACCGCGGTGCTCGACGGCATCGGCAAGGTGCTGCGCGACTGCCCGCCGGACCTGGTGGCCGACCTCGCCGACACCGGGATCATGATGGTCGGCGGCAGCGCGCTGCTGCCCGGCCTGGACCAGATGCTGCGTGACGCGACGGGGATGCCGGTGCACATCGCCGAGCGTCCCGACGTCTGCGCGATTCTGGGGCTCGGGGCGATGCTGGACGGGAAGATCCAGCCGCTGGTGCTCGATCCGCTGGCGCACGCCGAGTGATGTGACGTCGGGCGAAGAGGACGGAGGCGCCCGGTCCGGGCACGCCGACCGTCACCGGGAGGACCGGGGCGCCGGCGACCGGCGGAACGCCCGGGACCCGGACGGCCCGCGGGACCGGAACGGAGCGGGCGGGCGGGAAGGCCCGGACACCCCCGACGGCCGGGACGGGCGGGGCGACGCCCCGGACGCGGAGGACGGCTCGGCCGACAGCCCGGACGCGGAGGACAGCCCGGAGGGACAGGACGGACAGGACCGGCCGGACGGTCCGGGCGACGACCCGGGCGACGCCCCGGACGGGCCCGGCGACCGGAGCGCCCCGGATCGGCTGAGCGGCGGGGCCGCCTCCGGGTCAGGACGGCCGTCCCGCCCCGGAAGCGGTCCCGCCCGAGCCGCCCCCCGGCTGCCCATGCTGCTCGACGCCGTCCTCAACGTCGGTACCGAGGTCGAGTTGGCCTCCACCCTCCAGCACGTCGTCGACAGCGCCGCCGATCTCACCGACGCGCGTTACGGCGCGCTCGCGCTCGCCGGACCCGCCCACGGCCGGGGCCCCGAGCGCGGTCGGGGCCGGATCGCCGAGCTGTTCTCCGTCGGGCTCAGCGAGGACGAGCGCCGGCGCATCACCCGGCTCCCCACCGGGCACACCGGACTCCTCGGCCACCCCGGCAGCACCCTCAGCCTCGGCGTCCCCGTCCGCGTCAACAACGACGTGCTCGGCTACCTCTGTCTGGCCCGGAAGCGGCACGGCCCCTTCACCGAGGAGGACCTGGCCCTGCTGCGCGTGCTCGCCTCGCAGGCCGGGATCGCGATCGGCAACGCGCGCCTGTACGGGACCGCCCGCCAGCGCGCGCGGTGGATCGAGGGAGCCGCCGCCGTCACCACCGCCCTGCTCAGCGGCGAGCCCGCGGCGGACGCGCTGACGACGCTCGCGAAGTCGGCGCGGATCCTGGCCGGAGCCGCCGCCGGGGTGGTGCTCCAGCCCACCGACGAGGGCGGCATGGAGATCGTCGCCGCCTCCGCGCTGGACGACCCCGGCGACATCGTCGGTACGAGCATCGCGCCCGGCTCGCCCGTACTCGTCCAGCTCCTCGGCGGCGAACCCGTCTACATCGACGACTCGGCGACCGACCCCCGGATGACCACCCATGTGCGGACCCGCTTCGGGCCCAGCATGATGCTGCCGCTCCAGAGCGGCGGCCGGCTGATCGGCACGCTCGCCCTGCCGCGCAAGCGCGGCGGACGCCCATACACCTCCGTGGACCGGCTGCTGGCGACCCAGTTCGCCTCCCAGGCCGCGCTCGCGCTGGTGCTGGCCGACGCCCAGCACGACCGTGAGCGGCTGGCGGTCTTCGAGGACCGCGACCGGATCGCCCGTGACCTGCACGATCTGGTCGTGCAGCGGCTGTTCGCCACCGAGATGATGCTGGAGTCGACCCGGCGGCGCACGGGTGAGGGGGAGCTGGCCGACCTGCTCGGCCACGCCGTCGACGAGCTGGACTCCACCATCCAGGAGGTGCGGACCACGATCTTCGCCCTCCAGCAGCCGCCCGCCGACGCCCCCGCGAGCCTGCGCGGCAAGGTGCTGCGCGAGACGGCGGGCGCGGCGGTCCTCCTCGGGTTCCAGCCGTCCGTGCACTTCACGGGGGCGGTCGACACCCTCGTGGGGGATCCGCTGCACGCCGGACTGCTGGCCGCGCTGCGCGGCGCGCTGGCCGCCGCGCACCGGCGGCCGGGGGTGACGTCGATCGAGGTGGAGGTCGACGCGACGGCGCGGCTGCCGGGTGGCCGGGACGGGGTGCGGCTGGTGGTCTCGAACGACGGCGAGGGCGAGGCGGACAACGAGGGTGAAGGGGACGGCGACGGCACCGGCGCCGATGCCGACACCGGCCGCGCGGGATCGTCGGTCGTCTGGGAGGCCGAGCGGTAGCTCCGCGCGCTCACAACAGAAGGCCCGGTACGGCGGGTTCGCCGTACCGGGCCCGCTGCCTCATCGCCCGGACCGGGGAATCCTGCACCCGGCACGGGCCGCTCTCACCGCAGCTTGGCCGCTCGCGCCGCCTCGAACTGGTTCACCCAGTGCCGCGTCCGGTCGAGATACGCCGTCTCGGCGTCGGCACCGGTCTTCCCGTACGCGCCCGAGAAGGTCTGGTAGCCGTGCCCGGCGGGCGGGTTGCTCGACGCGGGTTCGATCGAGCTTCCCTCGTGCCATTCGTTGAAGGACGTGACGGAGACCCAGGTGGGCGATCCGCCGATGGCCGGGTCGAGCGCGTTGTTCCACTGCTTGTCGTACGCGGCGCCGTTGTCCCTGCCCAGGGTGGGCGTGGTGTTGCCGGGTACGGCGCGGTCGTCGATGTAGCCGGGGGCCACCGAGGGTGCCCAGACCAGATCGTTCGCCGCCGCGTAGTCCCCGGCGTTCTTCCAGCCGGGAGCGGTGGCGCCGGCGATGCCGTCGTAGGTGTAGATGCCGTTGAAGTGCGCGATCTTGGAGGTGTCGGTGGTCTGGGCCAGGACGATGTTGTTGTCGGTCACCTGGTCCAGGGCCGACCAGTCGGGCACATCCAGGCTCTGGAAGACGTAGAACGCGTTGCTGTCGCTCCGCTCCGCGTCCCGGAAGTACGCGGGGTGGTCGCCGTACCGCTCGTTGATGTAGTTGATGTCGTCCACCGTGGAGGCACCGCTGCGACCGCTGTACGGCTCCAGGTGCCAGGCGACCTTGATGCCGTGGCGCTGGGCAGCGTCCATCACCCCGTCGACCAGCCCGTCCTCGTAACTGCCCCGGCCCCACCAGCTGTAGACCAGGACGTTGGCGCCCGACTGCTTGATCCACTTCATGTGCTGTTCGACGGCGCCGGTGAAGTCACCGGAGTCGTACGCGCCGAGCTTCGGGTAGAGGTCGGCGCCGACGTCCTCGGGCGGGTTCTGGCCGCCCTGCTGCCAGTGCCGCCAGCCGCCGTTGATCTGGGGGCTGCCGTACCAGGGGTAGTAGAAGAGGTGCACGTTCGACGAGCCCTCGGCCTTGGGCTCCTCGGCCGCGCCGGACAGGGTGAAGCTGTCGATGTCGAACAGCGCGCCCGCTCCCCCGGTGAAGCGCAGGAACAGCGCGCCCGTCCCGGTGGCGGTCAGCGTCGTGGAGACCTCGGTGAAGGTGTCCCAGCTGCCCGTCGGGGCGATGTCGACCGAGCCGAGCAGGGTGCCGGTGGCAGAGCCCGAGCGGATCTCCACCGTGCCGCCCGCGCCCGCCGACGAGACGTCGGCGGTGAACTTCGTGGCACCGGCGGTGTCGACCTGGGAGTACCCGGCCCAGTCACCGTTCTCGATATGACCGAGGGTCTGGCCGCCACTGGCCGAGCCGTGGTTCGCGCGCTCGACGCCCGAGCCGGAGGTGTACGCCTCGCCCTCCACGGCCGTCGGCCGCGGCCCCGGGTCCTCGCCGCCGTCCGACGAGCAGTCGGCGTCGACCGCGCCGGCCGCGTACTGGATCCCGCCCAGCAGCACCTGCCGGAAGGCGGGATCGGCGTACGACTCCTGGGTGTGGCCGAGGCCGGTGTAGAACGACCGGCCCGCGGCCTGCTCGTCGCACCAGGTGATCGGGTGGTCGCCGCCCATCTCCCCACCGCTGTAGGTGGATTCGTCCAGGCTCTGGAGCACATGGACGCTGTCGCGGGGATTGGTGCGGTAGTTGTACCACTCGTCGGTCCTGGACCAGGTCGGGTCCAGGTGCGAGGTGGCCGGGTTCGTCCGGTCCTCGTTCTTGACCGTCGCCCGCTGGATCGCCGGGTGGCTCTTGAACCAGGCGCCGACCAGGCCCTCGTACGCCGGCCACTCGTACTCGGTGTCGGCCGCCGCGTGGACGCCGACATAGCCGCCGCCCCCGTCGACGTACGACTTCAGCGCCGTCTGCTGCGCGTTGTCGAGCACATCACCGGTGGTGCTGAGGAAGACCACCGCCTCGTAGTTCGCGAGGTTGGCCGTGGTGAAGGCACCGCTGTCCTCGGTCGCCGTGACGGTGAACTCGTTGGCCTCGCCGAGATCCTGGATCGTCCGGATACCGGCCGGGATCGAATCGTGCCTGAATCCGGCCGTCTTGGAGAAGACGAGCACCTCGTACGGATCGGCCGCGGCCTCCGCGGAAGCACCGGTGGGCGCCAGGAGCGCGGCACCGAGCGCGACGGCCAGCACACAGGACAGATGTCGCATACGGCGGGCGATGTCACGTCTCATCGGTCAACTCCCTTGGCCGCAGCGCCGGTCGAGAAGGTGAAGGCGTCCAGGTCGAAGAGGTTGCCCTGGCCCGTCGCCCCCTTGAAGACGAGGAACAACTCGGTCGACCCGGCGGGTGCGCCCGTGATGTTCCCGGTGACGTCCACGAAGTTCTCCCAGCCGCCGGTCGGGGCCACGGCCAGCGTGCTGAGCAGGGTGCCGGTCGCGGATCCCGCCCGTACTTCGAGGGTGCCGCCGACGCCGCCGGACGCGACGCGCGCCGAGACGCTGGTCGCGTTGTCCACCGCGTACGGCTTGAAGGAGACCCAGTCGCCGTTGTCGGTGAAGCCGACCGTGGCGCCGCCCTCGGCGTTGCCGTGGGCCGCCACCTCGATGCCGGACTGGGCGCCGAAGTGCTCGCCCTGCCGGTGCCGGGGCTGGAGGACGCTGTCGCTGTGCGTGGTCAGGCCGCCCGCGTCGGTGTACTCGGCGTCGAAGACCCCGTAGATGTTGGCGGCGGTGTCGTGCTCACCGTCGACGGGGACGTCGATGGTGCCGGTGCAGCCGTTCTTCGAGGTGATCTGGTGCCGGTGCTCGTCGTGGCCCAGCAGATACGTCACCTTGACCTTGGCGCAGTCGATGGCGCCGTCCTCGGGGTCACTGGCCGTCACGGTGAACGGGACGCTGTCGCCCCAGGAGAACAGCTCGCCGTCGGCGGGCGTGTTCAGGGTGACGGTGGGCGCGCTGTTGCCGGCCGTCACGACGAGGCTGGCGGAGCCGGTCAGGCCCTCCGGGTCGGTGACCGTGAGGGTCGGCCGGAACGTCCCGGCCCCGGTGTAGGTGTGGCTCGGGTTGGGGTCGGTGGACTTCGTACCGTCACCGAAGTCCCAGGCGTAGCTGAGCGCTCCGCCCTCGGGGTCGGCGCTTCCCGCGGAGGAGAAGGCGACCTGGAGCGGGGTCGGGCCCGAGGTCCTGTCGGCGGCGGCCTTGGCGACCGGGCTGCGGTTGCTGCCGGCCAGGTACTCGACGCGGTACAGCGCCTGGTTGTTGGAGCCGGTGCCGTAGTCGAGGACGTACAGCGCGCCGTCGGGGCCGAAAGCCTGGTCCATCACCTGGGTGCCGGTCCACGGGAAGTTCTCGATGACGCCGGGGGAACCGTCCGCCTTGACCTCGATGGCCTTGATCCACTTGCGGCCGTACTCACCGGCGAAGAAGCGGCCGTCGAGGGACTCGGGGAACTTCACGGCGGAGTCGAGGCCCGCGTCGTAGTTGTAGACGGGACCGCCCATGGGCGACTCGGAGCCGCCGCCGAATTCGGGCGGGGAGCCCGCGTCACCGGAGTAGCGGATCCAGGCGGCCTCGGCCGGCGGGAGCTTGTTCTGGCCGGTGTTGTGGAGGGAGTTGTTGGTGGCGCCGCCCGCGCAGTCGTACTTGCCCGCGGAGGGTCCGTCCGGGAACGCCCACTCGCCGTACGACTCGGTACCGGTGTTGGTGCCGGTGCAGTACGGCCAGCCGAAGTTGCCGGCCTCGGTGATGCGGTTGAACTCGACCTGGCCGCTGGGGCCGCGGTCGGCGCTCGTGGAGCCCGAGTCGGGGCCGTAGTCGCCGAGGTAGACGACGCCGGTGGACTTGTCGACGGACATCCGGAACGGGTTGCGGAAGCCCATCGCGTAGATCTCGGGGCGCGTCCGGTCCGTACCCGGGGCGAAGAGGTTGCCGGACGGGACGGTGTAGCCGCCGTCGGCCGTGGGCTTGATGCGGAGCACCTTGCCGCGCAGGTCGTTGGTGTTGCCCGAGGAGCGCTGGGCGTCGAACTGCGGGTTACGGTTGGCGCGTTCGTCGATCGGCGAGTAGCCGGCGGACTCGAACGGGTTCGTGTCGTCGCCCGTCGTCAGGTAGAGGTTGCCCTGCGCGTCGAAGTCGATGTCACCGCCGACGTGGCAGCACTGGCCGCGGTCGTTGGGGACTTCGAGCACGACCTTCTCGCTCGCGGCGTCGAGTGTGCCGTCGGCCTTGAGCGTGAAGCGTGAGAGGTTCAGATGCCCCTTCCACGGCTCGAAGTCGGCCGCGGCGCCGGTCACCGGGGCGTCGCCGCCGGGGGTGTTGAGCTTGGGCGAGTAGTAGAGGTACAGGTATCGGTTGGTCGCGAAGTCCGGGTCCGCCGCGACTCCCTGGAGACCTTCCTCGTCGTGCGAGTAGACATCGAGCTTGCCCGACGTCTTGGTGTTGCCCGCGGCGTCGGTGAGGCGGACCGTGCCGTCCCTCGCGGTGTGCACGACCGAGCGGTCGGGCAGGACGGCCAGCGACATGGCCTCGCCCAGTTCGGCACCGCCGAGGGCGAGTTGCACCTGCTGGTAGTCCGCCGCCGGGATCTCGGCGGCCTCGTGTTCCGGGTGGCCGGGGTGGGCGACGGCCGCGGGGGCCACGGTGAGACCGGCCGAGAGTACGAGGGCGAGCGCCGCGAAAATTCTGGACCACGCGGGTGGGCGTCGTGACATGAGATTTCCTTCCTGACCAGAGGTGGGGTGTGTCAGGCAAGGC
>NZ_JARJHW010000135.1:0-19983 GCF_040560175.1 Streptomyces panacea | reverse complement strand
GTGACCGCCACCGCCGCATCCGGCCGCGCCGGTTTCGACCCCGGCGCCGAGGCCGCGCGGGCGACCGACGCGATCCTGCACGACACGCTGCACGGGGCGTACCGAGGCGTGGTCGTCGACTCGCCGCCCGGGGCCGGGAAGTCGACGCTCGTGGTGCGGGCCGCGCTCGAACTGGCCACCGCAGGGCGGCCGTTGATGGTCGTCGCGCAGACCAACGCCCAGGTCGACGACCTCGTCACCCGGCTCGCCGAGAAGGCCCCCGACCTGCCGGTGGGCCGGCTGCACAGCAACGACCCCGATCCCTACGACCCGTCGCTCAACGAGCTGCCCTCCGTACGGAAGTCGGCGAAGGCGGCCGATCTCGCGGGCCTCGACGTGGTGGTGTCGACGGCAGCCAAGTGGGCGCACGTACAGGGCGTCGAGCCGTGGCGGCACGCGATCGTGGACGAGGCGTACCAGATGCGTTCGGACGCGCTGCTCGCCGTCGCCGGGCTGTTCGAGCGGGCGCTGTTCGTGGGCGACCCGGGCCAGTTGGACCCGTTCAGCGTGGTCGGCGCCGACCAGTGGGCGGGGCTGTCGTACGACCCGTCGGCGAGCGCGGTCGCCACGCTCCTCGCGCACAATCCCGAACTGCCGCAGCACCGGCTCCCGGTGTCGTGGCGGCTGCCCGCGTCGGCCGCGCCGCTGGTCTCGGACGCGTTCTACCCGTACACGCCGTTCCGCAGCGGTACGGGCCCGGCGGACCGGCGGCTCACCTTCGCCGTCCCCTCCGACGGCTCGGGCCCGGACCGGGTCGTGGACGAGGCGGCGGCGTCCGGCTGGGGACTGCTGGAGCTGCCCGCGCGGCGTACGCCCCGTACGGACCCCGAGGCGGTACGGGCGGTGGCCCTGGTCGTCCGCCGGCTGCTGGACCGGGGCGGCGCGACGGTCGGCGAGCGCGGCCCGGACGCGGCGCCGCTGACGGCCGACCGCGTGGCCGTCGGCACGGCCCACCGCGACCAGGCGGCGGCGATCCGCGCGGCTCTCGCGGAGCTGGGGGTGACGGGCGTGGCCGTGGACACGGCGAACCGTCTCCAGGGCCGTGAGTTCGACGTCACGGTGGTCCTGCACCCGCTCTCGGGCCGCCCGGACGCGACGGCGTTCCACCTGGAGACGGGCCGCCTCTGCGTGCTCACGTCCCGCCACCGCCACGCCTGCGTCGTGGTCTGCCGCGCGGGCGTCCCGGAACTGCTGGACGAACACCCGTCGACGGAGCCGGTGCAACTGGGAGTCACGATCAAGTTCCCCGACGGGTGGGAGGCGAACCACGCGGTGCTCTCCCACCTCTCGGAACACCGGGTGCCCTGGCAACCCTGAGGCCCACTTGCGCGGGGCGGGACAATGGACGGTGGCCGAAGCCGTACGTACGACCGCACAGACGCCCGCATCAAGAGCAGCAGGAGGACCACATGGCGGAATCCGAATCGAGTCAGGGACGGCTGCGGCCCGCCCCGCTGCTGTTCGAGCCGTCGGAGGCGGCCGCCGATCCGGAGCACTTCTTCGACCTGGAGTCGATCGACGACCCGGGCGCGCTGCTGGACCGGGCCACCGAGCTGACGCTCGCCTTCCGGGCGGCGACCGACCGGGCCGTGGAGTTCCAGGCCGTCGCCGCCGCGCAGCTCGCCGATCCGCGGCGGTTCGACCGCCTCACGGCCGCCGACATCGCCGAACAGGCGAAGTGGACCGAGGACTACGCCAAGAAGATGGTGGAGTTCGGCCGCGACCTGCTGCGCAACGGGCGCACGCCCGGGGAGTGACGGGCGCGCGTTTCCGGCCACCCGCCTGGCATATGCCGAGGCGCAGGTTACGCCCTCCCGCACCGCCCCGTCCCGCTTTCCGGCAACTCCCCGGAACGGGACAGTCACTCCAGGTAGACGTAGTGGCCATGAGCGCATGGCTGCGAGATGAATCCCCCCTCAGCCCGGGAGCTTGCGACGACGAGCGCCGGACCGACATCTTCAACTACCTCCGCGAGGACGGGCACCAGCACACCGCGCGGGTCACCGCCTCCGGCGCGGGATGGCTCGCCTCGGCGGGGCCCTACCCCCGCTCCACGCTCTCCCTCTGGGAGGCCAGACCGACCGCCCCGGGCGTGCTGCCCTGCGGCGGCGTCTTCGACGTCGTGAACGTGCCCGCGATCTTCGGCAGGCGCATGCTCGACCGGCTGTGGTCCGAGGGTCCCGGCTCCGGGCCGGTCGCCACGCACCGGGGGCGGATGATGCTCTTCGCGGCGCCCGGCACCGCCCAGCGGCTGCCATCACTGCTGTCCTGGGAGGAGTGGGGGCGCTCGACCCCGGAGGGCGCGGCGCCCGCCGTCCCGCCGCTGCTCTGCCACGGCTCCGGCGACGCGGTGACCGTGCCGTCGCTGGTCCCCGCCGCCGGTCCGGCGCCGCGCTGGGTGGTGGCCCCCGACACCCGTCATCCGTGGCTGCCGGGCCCCGAGGTGCTGCTGTGGGCGTGCGTACGGGCGAGCCGCCCCACGGTACGGACGGCGGTCACCCGACCACGGACCGGCGCGGTGACGAGCGCGCCGGGTTCCCGCCCCTGAGCAGCGCACCAGCGCCGTTCGGAGCGTCGTTCGGATCCCGCCCCGGGGCCTCCTCCGGGGCCTGTCATATCGATTTTTCTTCGCACCGATCCTGGTGCTAAAGTCAACGACGTCAGCAGGCGCCGCTAGCTCAGTTGGTTAGAGCAGCTGACTCTTAATCAGCGGGTCCGGGGTTCGAGTCCCTGGCGGCGCACAGACAGGAGAAGCCCCTCGCGAGAGCGAGGGGCTTTTTCGTGTCCCGCACCGCCTACGCACCGCCTACGCACCGCCCCCGGCGCCCCCGCCCGTCACACCCTCGTCGTGACCTTGACCGTCCACGCTCCCGTCCGCGTACGGTCCGCCACCTCCACCTTCGTGCCCTCCCCCGGCACGGTGAACGTCTCTCCGATCGCCAGCGGCGCGTCCGCCAGCGGCGGGTAGACCGACTGGTCCCAGCAGGCCTCGCTGTCCGGATGCGTGTCCACCACCTCGATGGGGCCGCCGCCCGACTCCGTCTCGCCCCGCACCCGGTAGATCAGCACGCCCTCGGTGCAGGTGGTCGCGTCGTTCCCGGTCGAGCCGCGCGCCTCGATCGCCAGGGCCGAGTGCTCGCCCGTCCTGACCACCGCGAGCCGGGTCCCCGCGCTCGCCCCGTCCGGGGGCGCGGCGTCCAGCGGTTCCAGGGTGAGCATGCTGGTGCCCGTGGGCTTCACACAGCTGACCTGCCGCCGTTCGAGCCAGCCCAGCTTCCATTTGTGCCAGCCGAACAGATCGGGCGCCAGACCGAATTGGCTGCCCATCACATCCCAGTCGCCGACGTGGGTGTCCCAGTCGCCCTTTCCGTCGGTCGGCCGGTGGTAGAGGTCCGGCAGGTCGAAGACGTGCCCGGTCTCGTGGGCCAGTACGTTGCGGTCCGGCGGGTGCCGCTCGAAGACGGTGACGACGCGCTTGATCTCCGTGCCGTCCGCGCTCATGGGGTGATCGAAGTTGACCACCTTCGTCGCGTCGGAGTCCACGCCGGGCGCGTCCGGGTCGGCGACCAGATAGACGACGTCGTAACGCGAGAAGTCGATCACCGGATCGGCGACCGCCAGCGCGTCCCGCAGGTACGCCGTGCGCATCGCCGGGTCCCAGTCGCGCTTTATGGCGTAGTCCGTGGAGGCGCGGGGCATGTCGATCCACCGGAGCAGCGGGTGCGGGCGCAGGGCGAACTTCCCGTACGACGCCCGCTCGAAGAATCTGCTGGTCGCCGGGAAGTGGTCGGCCACCAGATCGGCGGGCTCGGCCCGCGGCACGGAGTCCGGGAAGGACAGGAAGACCATGACCGCGTCGAGGGTCCTGGCCGGGCGCGGGTAGGAGGCGTTCCACGTGTCGAGGCCGAGCGAGTGGTGCGCGGTGGTACGCGGCAGGGCGCACGGCCCCGCGGGGTTGGCGGCCACGGCGGGGCCGGCCACCAGTGAGGTGGCGGCGACCGCGACGAGGGAGGTGAAGGCCGCGGCCGTACTGCGCAGGCGCGCCCGTTCCACTCCCCCGGGTGTCAGGCGACGCTCCACGTGGACCTCCGGCTGCGGAATGCGGGACAGCTCACCCACCTTGCGCCGGTTCGAGACGATACGCCCTGTTCCGCTGGCCCAGTTGGGCGAGTGGGCCGACACCCCCGACGGATCACGGAAAGTCACAATCGATCAGACCGAAGACATCCGGAGACATCCCGCGCCGCAGCCGAGCAGAAACGATCGCCCTCCGACCGCCGCCGTCAGCGTGCGCCCCGGTTCACCACGGCGGAGCTGGAACGGCCGACCGGCCAGCCTCTATGATCGGCACACTTTCCAGCGCCGATCATCCCGAATCACACGCCTGTACGACACCACTGCACTGCGGGAGCGAGCCGTGAGCGGAACCTCCGAAGGGCCGCGGCCCGCGGCAGTCGCGGCACCCGATTCCAGCGCGCCGCCGGTCACGGAGCGCGACGCTCCGGGCAGGCCGGACGGTACGGGCCTCTCCTCCGCCGAACCGCGAACCACGGACGGCTCCCGCGAGACCCCCGACCGCCGCGAGCAGCGCGAGCAGCGCGAGCAGCGCGAGCAGCGCGCCGCCTTCAACGCCGCCCAGCTCCCCATGGCCGTCGTCGACCTCCGCGGCACCGTCGTAACCGCCAACGACGCCCTCGCCGAACTGATCGGCACCGAGCGCGCGTCACTGAGCGACCGTGCCGCCGCCGACCTGGTGGACCTCGCCTCCGACGACCGGACCTGGCACGCGTACCACGAGGTCCTGCGCGGCCGGCGCTCCCGCTTCCGCTGCACCCGTCGCCTCAAGCAGCCCGACGGCCGCGCGCTCTGGGCCGAGGTCAACGTCGCGCCCCTGCCCGACGGCGGCAGCGTCCTGCTCTCCCTCACGGACATCAGCGAGCGGCGCGAACTCCAGGCCAGGCTCCGCCATCTCCAGATGCACGACCCGGTGACCCGGCTGCCCAACCGCACGCTGTTCTTCGAGCGGCTGTCGACCGCGCTCGAATCGTCGTACGACCATGGCAGAACAGGGCGGATCGGTCTCTGCTACCTGGATCTGGACGGGTTCAAGGCCGTCAACGACACCCTCGGGCACCGCGTCGGCGACCGGCTGCTCGCCGCCGTGGCGGGCCGGCTGACCGAGTGCGCCGACAACGACCCGCACAGTCGCGGCGGCAGCCACCTCGTCGCGCGCCTCGGCGGCGACGAGTTCGCGATCCTGGTCGAGGACTCGGCCGGGACGGAGCAGCTCGCCGATCTCGCCCGCGCCGTGCTCGCCGCGCTCCAGCTCCCCTTCGACCTGGCCGGGCAGCGGCTCTCGGTCTCGGCGTCCATCGGCGTCGTCGAACGGGCCGCCGACGGCACCACACCCACCGGTCTGATGCAGGTCGCCGACACGACGCTCTACTGGGCGAAGGCGGACGGCAAGGCGCGCTGGACCCTCTTCGACCCGGAGCGCAACGCGCACCGGATGACCCGCCAGGCGCTCTCGTCCACGCTGCGCC
Organism: Streptomyces panacea; assembly: GCF_040560175.1. Lineage (NCBI taxonomy): Bacteria > Bacillati > Actinomycetota > Actinomycetes > Kitasatosporales > Streptomycetaceae > Streptomyces > Streptomyces panacea. The sequence continues at coordinate 14,401 of NZ_JARJHW010000135.1, read as the reverse complement.
CGGCCGTCGAGCGCGAGGAGTTCGTGCTTCAGTACCAGCCGCTGGTGGGGATGGCCGACGGGGTCGTCCAGGGCGTGGAGGCGCTGGTCCGCTGGAACCATCCGCAGTTCGGCATCCTGGCGCCCAACCGCTTCATCGGGATCGCCGAGGAGGACGGCTCGATCGTGCAGCTCGGGCGGTGGGTGCTCCGTACGGCCTGTCTCCAGGCCCGCCAGTGGCACCGGGACCACCCGGCGGACCGGCAGCTGTTCGTGAGCGTCAACGTCGCCGTACGGCAGGTCTGGGACTCCGACCTGGTGGCCGACGTGGCGGCGATCCTCACCGAGACCGGTCTCGCGCCGCGTCTGCTGCAACTGGAGCTGACCGAGTCGGCGGTGATGGGCTCGGCGGGCCGGCCGCTCCAGGCGCTCCAGGCGCTGAGCGACATGGGCGTACGTATCGCGATCGACGACTTCGGGACCGGCTACTCGAACCTCGCGTATCTGAGCCGGCTGCCCGTCTCCGTACTGAAGCTGGACGGCTCCTTCGTACGAGGCTTCCGCTACGACGAGGGCGTGCACCCCAGTCCGGCGGACGAGACGATCGTGGAGACGCTGGTCCATCTCGCGCACCGGCTGGGTCTCACGGTCACGGCGGAGTGCGTGGAGACGGCGGGGCAGGCGGCGCGGCTGCGCCGGATCGGGTGCGACACCGGGCAGGGCTGGCTCTACTCGCGCGCGGTGGCGCCGGAGCGGATCGCGGAGATGATCGGGGTCAGCCCACTGAAGGTCTGACCCCGATCACCGCTCGTCTAGAGCGCGTCGGGCAGACCGTACGCGTCGGCGATCAGGCCGTAGCTGCGCAGGCGCGCGTCGGCGCCGTGGGCGTTGGCGGTGAGCATCAGCTCGTCGGCGCCGGTGCGCTTCTGGAGGTCGTCCAGTCCGGCGCGGACGGCGTCCGGGGTCCCGTGGACGATGTTCGTCAGCCAGCCGTCGACGAAGTCACGCTCCTGCGGACTGAAGCTGTACGCCTCCGCCTCCTCGGGCGTCGGGACGAGCCCGGGGCGCCCGGTGCGCAGCCGCAGCATCGACAGCGCGCCGGTCAGGACCTGGCGGCGGGCCTCGTTCTCGTCCTCGGCGGCGAGGGCGGCGACGCCGATCACCGCGTACGGGGCGTCGAGCACGGCGGACGGCCGGAAGGACTCGCGGTAGAGGTCCAGCGCGGGGATGGTGTTCTGCGCCGAGAAGTGGTGCGCGAAGGCGAACGGCAGCCCGAGCGTGGCGGCGAGCCGGGCGCTGAACCCGGAGGAGCCGAGGAGCCAGACCGGCGGCCGGGCGGCGGGGCCCTGGACGGGGCCGGGGACGGCGTGGATGTGGGAGTACGGGTGCCCGTTCGGGAAGTCGTCGTCCAGGAAGCGGGTGAGTTCGGCGAGCTGCTGCGGGAAGTCGTCGGCGCCCTCGTTCAGCCGGTCGGTACGGCGCAGCGCGGCGGCCGTGGCCCCGTCGGTGCCGGGCGCCCGCCCGAGCCCGAGGTCGACCCGCCCGGGGGCGAAGGCCTCCAGGGTGCCGAACTGTTCGGCGATGACGAGCGGCGCGTGGTTGGGCAGCATGACGCCGCCCGACCCGAGCCGGATGCGCTCGGTGTGGGCGGCGAGGTGGGCCAGGATCACGGCGGGCGACGAGGAGGCGACGCCGGGCATCGAGTGGTGCTCGGCCACCCAGTGGCGGTGGTAGCCCCGGCGCTCCCCGAGCTTGGCGATCTCGACACTGGTCCGCAGGGACTCACGCGCGGTGCTCCCACTGCCGACGGTGACCAGATCCAGCACGGACAGCGGCACGGGCGCGCTGCCCAGCGCCGTACCTCGAATTGCGTCAACCACCGGTGCGAACCCTTCTGGTGCGGGAAGTGCGTACAGCCCGCACCAACAGGAGGGCGGCTCCGGTTTATTCCCGGGGCCGGGCCGGGTTCAGTCCCGGCTCGCGAACAGCGTCCCCAGCTTCGGGGCCCACGCGTGGCGCTCCACCAGCCGCAGGCCCTCCCAGACCGTCACCTGGTTCGCTGTGAGGACCGGTTTGCCCAGGGTTTCCTCCAGCTCCGGGAGGTACGCGGCCGTGTGCAGGGCCGTGTCCGGAAGGAGAACCACCTCCGCGTCCGGGTGGTCGCCCGCACGGGCCAGGGCGAATACCTCGTCCCGGCCCCAGGTGCCGACCTCGGCCGCCGTGATGATGCCGCTGCCGCGGGTGGAGACCACCTCGATGCCCGCCGCCTTCAGGAAGGCGGTGAAGTAACCCGCGACGTCCTCCGGATAGGTAGCGGCGACCGCGACCCGTCGCGCGCCCAGCGCCTGCACGGCGTGCGCGAAGGCGAAGGACGTGCTCGAAGCCGGCAGTCCCGCCTCCAGCGCCAGCTTGCGTGCCTGTTCGTGCGCGCCCTCCCAGCCGTACACGAAGCTGCCGCTCGTGCACGCCCAGACCACCGACTCGGCGCCGGCCATCCGCAGCTCCTCGACGCCGTCCGCCAGCCGCCGCGCCGAGCCCATTTCCAGGAGCGCGTCGACGCGGTGCGCGTCCTCGCCGATGTCGGTGTGGACGAGAGGCAGTCTGATGTCACTGTCGAAGAGCATCTCCAGACGGGGGTAGTCGTCCTCGGCAGAGTGGCCGGGGTAGAGAAGTCCGACGGTCGTCATGTCCACCCTTCCTGTTCCTCGGTCGGAGTGTCCGGCTGGGAAGGCTGCGCCCACTCACCGGGCTGGACCGTCTGGACGTCCTGCATCTGCTGGGCCGATTCCATCCGCTCCATCTCCGGGACACCGGGGATGTCGCCGATCTCGGAGATCTCGTTGATCTTCGAGATGTCGGAGATCGGGATCTCGTGGATCGCGGGAAATTCCCTTGTCCCTTCCAGCGTAGACACGTGGCGCACCGGCGGCGGGTCGAGCAGCAGGCCCTGGTACGGGCCGACCGCGTGGGCGCCGATTCTGCGCAGGGCCGCCCACATCGTGACCTGGTTCGCCGACAGCACCGGCATCCTCAGCTCGGCCTCCAACTGCGGGATCGCGTCGTATGTCGGCAGGTTCGTACAGCTGATGAACAGCGCGTCGGCCGCGCCGACGACGGCCTGCCGCGCCATGTCCACGACCGACCGGTACGGCACCTTCCAGATGTGCCGGGTCAGCCCCAGAAAGGCGCGACCGGTGACAGTTACCCCGGCCTCGGCCAGGTACTCCTCCAGCGACTCGGTGACCGACTCCGTATAGGGCGTGACCAGCGCGATCCGTTTCGCGCCCAGCTCTGAGAGCGCTTCGAGCAGCGCCCCCGACGTGGTGAGCGAGGGGACCTCGCCCGCTGTGTCCATCGCCTCGCACATCGCCCGCTCGCCGGCGAGACCGCCGACGAAGCTGCCCGACGTGCAGGCGTACGCGATCACCTCTGGTTCGGACGCTCCGAGCGCCCGCACCGCCTCTCCGAGGGTCTCGTGCTCACTCACGAGTCTGGCCAGGTCCAGCGACACCTCGACGGGGACATAGGGCGTCCTCGTCACGCGCAGCGAGATGTCGTCGGGCATCCAACGCCATAGTTCGCGGTCGAGCGCGAAATCGAATGGGGCGACCACGCCGACACCACGCTGCGGCTGCGGCCCGCCCAGAAAGGAGACATCCATCTCTCTGCTCCCTTTGGCTGTTGTTGACGACGGTAGGAGCTGAATGCGAGCGTGGTCAATAAGTACAGGAAAGACGTTGCACCGAATTTTCCTCGGGGAAATCCCCGCCCCGCTCAGAAGGGCTCTCCCGATGGCCGAACCGACGCTTCTCGTCCTGGGTGCCGACCCGCCGCCGCGCCTCGGCCGGCTGACCGGCCGGGCCACGATCCGGTACGCGGACGAGTCCGACCTCGCCGCCCAACTCCCCCTGGCTGACGTTCTGTTGGCGTGGGACTTCACATCGGACGCGATCCGTCTCGCCTGGCCGGGGGACGGCCCGCGGCCGGGCTGGGTCCATACGGCGAGCGCCGGCGTGGACCGGCTGCTCTGCCCGGAGCTGATCAACTCCGAAACATTGGTGACGAACGCCCGGGGCATCTTCGAGGAGCCCATTGCCGAATATGTGGCAAGTCTTGTGCTTGCCATGGCCAAGGATCTGCCGGGAACTCTCGAACTCCAGCGGCAACGGCGCTGGCGCCACCGCGAGGGACTGCGGGTCGCGGGCAGCCGCGCGACCGTCGTCGGCGCGGGTCCGATCGGCCGGGCGATCGCCGAGACCCTGAAGGCGCTGGGCGTGACGGTGGCGGTCACCGGCCGCACGGCGCGCCCGGGAATCCACGGCGCCGACCAGCTCGACCGGCTGCTGACCCGCTCGGACTGGGTGATCTGCGCGGCGCCGCTCACCGAGAGCACCCGCGGCATGTTCGACGCGCGTCTCTTCGGTCTGATGCAGCCTTCGGCGCGCTTCATCAATGTGGGGCGCGGCCAGCTCGTCGACGAGAACGCGCTGGTGGAGGCCGTGTCCAAGCGCTGGATCTCGGGCGCCGCACTCGATGTCTTCGAGGCGGAGCCGCTCGATCCGGAGAGCCGGCTGTGGGATGTGCCCGGCCTGATCGTGTCGCCGCACATGAGCGGTGACACCGTCGGCTGGCGGGACCGACTGGCCGAGCAGTTCGTCGGTCTTTACGACATTTGGGCGTCCGGAGAGCCATTGCCTAACGTGGTGGACAAGAAACGTGGGTACGTCCCCATGCATGACTGAGTCCATGTTCCTCACCGATCTCACCGCACGACAGCTGCTGGCCGGCTACGAGAAGGGCGACTTCTCACCGGTCGACGTGGTGCGCGCCACCCTGGAACGGATCGAGGCGGTCGAGCCACTCGTCAACGCCTTCGTCCGGGTCGACGCCGAGGAGGCGCTGGCCGCCGCCGAGGCGTCCACCGGCCGCTGGCGCCGGAAGGAGCCACAGGGGCTGCTCGACGGGGTCCCCGTCTCGGTGAAGGACATGTTCCTCCAGCGCGGCGGGCCGACCCTGCGCGGTACGCGGACCATCGACCCGGCCGGTCCCTGGCCGCAGGACGCGCCCGCCGTGGCCCGGTTGCGCGAGAACGGGGCGGTCCTGCTGGGCAAGACGACGACCCCGGAGTTCGGCTGGAAGGGTGTGACGGACTCACCGCTGAGCGGGGTGACCCGCAATCCGTACGACCTGTCGCGGACGGCCGGCGGATCGAGCGGTGGCAGCGCGGCGGCGGTGGCGCTCGGCGCGGGCCCGCTGTCGATCGGCACCGACGGCGGCGGCTCGGTCCGGATCCCCGCGTCCTTCTGCGGCGTCTTCGGGCTCAAGCCCACCTACGGGCGCATCCCGCTCTACCCGTCCAGCGCGTTCGGCACGCTGGCGCACGCCGGTCCGATGGCGCGCGACGCCGCCGACGCCGCGCTGCTGCTCGACGTGATCAGCGGCGCGGACTGGCGCGACTGGTCCCAGCTCGCGCCCGCGCCGGGTGTCGGCGCCACCCTGTCGGAGGGGGTGGCGGGGCTGCGGATCGGGTTCTCGCCGTCGTTCGGCGGTCAGGTCGCGGTGCGGCCGGACGTGGCGGCGGCGGTACGGCGCGGGGTGGGGCGCCTCGCGGAGCTGGGCGCGTACATCGAGGAGGCCGACCCGGACATCTCGGACCCGGTGGAGGCGTTCCACACGCTCTGGTTCACGGGCGCGGCGCGGGTGACGCAGTCGCTCGGCGACGAGCAGCGCGCGCTGCTCGACCCCGGGCTCCAGGAGATCGTGGCGGCCGGGGCGGAGGCGAGCGCGCTGGACTACCTGGCGGCCGTGGACGCGCGGATGGAGCTGGGCCGGCGGCTGGGCCGGTTCCACGAGACGTACGACCTGCTGGTCACGCCCACCCTGCCGATCACCGCCTTCGAGGCGGGCGTCGAGACGCCGAAGGACTCGGGGCACCGCCGCTGGACCGGCTGGACCCCCTTCACCTACCCCTTCAACCTGACCCAGCAGCCCGCGGCGACCGTGCCGTGCGGGGTGGACGCGGACGGGCTGCCGATCGGCCTCCAGCTGATCGGCGCCCGTCACGCGGACGCGCTGGTGATGCGGGCGGCACACGCGCTGTACGAGTCGGGAGCGACGTCGCTCCCGGCACCGACCGGCGCGTAGTGCCGTGACCGCGAGGGGTCACCGGGTGCGTCGGGTGGCCGGTCCGTCCCGGCTCAGGCCCGCCTGAAATTCAGCGTCTCGCCGATCGCGCCTGCGCGCCACAGGTCCTGGCACGCCTCCGCCATCTCGTCGAGCCCTTCGACGACCGAGCCCCAGACGATGCCGGGGATCCACCCCGTATCGCCGTTGATCAGCAGGTTGTTGCGCTCGTAGAACAGCGCGAGGTCGACGACGGTACGGCGGCCCCGGTGGGCGGCCTGGTCCTCGTACCCGTACGACGTGGTGCCGAGCACCGTGTCCGAGAAGGTGAAATAGCAGAGATCGCCCGGAATGGGGGTGACCGTCGGGTTCTCCAGCGGCGGCTCCTCCGCGGCGAACCCGGGCATCAGCGCGTAGATCTCGTTGCGCGCGTATTTGGCGTGATAGACGTCACCGCCCAGCGGCAGCGCGTCCCACACCGCGGCGCAGGTGATCGGGGCCAGTTCGTCGAGGAGCTTGGCGGTGCAGCGCACGCCGCGCTTGTCCAGGGACACTTCGATGAAGCGGTCGCTCATAGGTTCTTCGCGCCCTTCTCGTCGGTTCGGTTCAGCCTGTGTCCGGCCATGAATACCCGCCCCGGCCGAGCGAATGCCGGGCCGGACGGACCCGCCTCCCCGCGGGTAACGATAGGCATATCGGTCCGAAAATGATCCGCATACCCTCGGACGATTCGGGTAGCCGCGCGCCTATGGCTCCACTACAGGCGAACAACACACGAAGCACAGGAAGCGGGCTACGGCGCCGCTCGCTGCTCGCGGGTGCCGCGGCACTCGGTGTCGCGGGGGCGGTCGGAGCCGCGAGCGGATGCAGCCGCGTGGCCACCGCCGACACCGGGGACGGGGGGACACTCCTGGACCAGTTGCGCGCCAAGGGGACCGTGCGCCTCGGGCTGGCCGGTGAGCAGCCGTACAGCTACATCGGCAAGGACGGCGAGATGACGGGCTCCGCCCCGGCCATCGCTTCGCGGATCTTCAAGGCGTTGGGGGTGGACAGCGTCCAGCCCTTCGCCACCGAGTTCGGTTCGCTGATCACCGGCCTGAACTCGCTCCAATTCGATGTGGTCGCGGCCGGGATGTACATCAACCCCGAACGCTGCGAGCAGGTCATCTTCGCGGACCCCGAATACCAGATGCTCGACGCGTTCATCGTGCCGAAGGGGAATCCGAAGAATCTGAACAGCTACCAGGACATCGCCGACGCCGGCGCCAAGATGGCGACGGGTGTCGGTTACGCGGAGATCGGCTACGCGGAGGAGGCCGGGGTCAAGAGCATCACGACCCTGCCCGACCAGCTGGCCGGGCTGCTCGCCGTCGAGCAGGGCCGCGTCGATGTCTTCGCCGGCACGGCGGTCACGGTGTTCAACGTCATCAAGGAGGCGGAGAGCACCAGAGCCGAGGCCACCAAGGAGGTCACGCCGATCGTGGACGGCAAGCCCGTCATCGATGTCGGCGGCTTCGCCTTCCGGTCACCGGAGACCAACCTCCGCGACTCCTTCAACCGCGAGCTGCACAAGCTCAAGAAGAGCGGTGAACTCCTGGAGATCATGCGGCCCTTCGGCTTCACGAAGGACCAGATGACGACCATCACGGCGAAGGAGAAGTGCGCGCCATGAGTGAAATCACCTGGGGCCTGTGGAAACTCCTCCTCGAAGGCGTCTGGATCACCGTCCAGCTGACGGTCTTCAGCGCCGCGCTGGCCGCCGTGGTCTCGCTGGTCGTCGGACTCGCCCGCTCCCACCGGCTGTGGATCGTGCGCTTCATATCCGGGGCCTACTTCGAGATATTCCGCGGTACGTCCGCGCTGATCCTGATGTTCTGGATCTTCTTCGTGCTCCCGCTGGGCTTCGGCTGGCAGCTCGTCCCGCTGTGGGCGGCGACGCTGGCGCTCGGGCTCACGTACGGGGCGTACGGCTCCGAGGTCGTCCGGGGCGCGGTGCAGGCCGTGTCCCCCGCCCAGCGCGAGGCGGGGATCGCGCTGAGCTTCACGCCCCCGCAGCAGCTGCGGAAGATCATCCTGCCGCAGGCCTGGCCGGAGATGATCCCGCCGTTCAACAACCTGCTGATCGAGCTGCTCAAGGGCACGGCACTGGTCTCCATCATGGGCGTGGCCGACATCGCCTTCGGCGCGTCGCTGGTGCGTAACGCGACCGGTCAGAGCGCGCCCGTCTACACGGTCATCCTGCTGATGTATTTCGTGCTCGCCTTCGTGCTCACGCGCGGTATGCGCGTCCTCGAACGCCAGGCGAAGGCCGGGATCGGTCAGCGCCCCGAGAAGAAGCCATGGTGGGCCGGGCGCAAGGCCGAGGTCCCCCAGCAGCAGCAGCGGGACGCCGTCACGGCGACCGCGGGAGGTGAGCGCTGATGCAGTGGAACTGGTCCGCGGTCGGCGACTTCATGCCGATGTTCTGGGACGGCCTGCTCGTCACGCTCCAGGCACTGGTCCTGGGCGCGCTGCTCGCCTTCGCGCTCGGGCTCGTCTGGGCGATGGCCCAGCGATCCGGCCTGGCGGTGGTGCGCTGGCCGGTGAACATCCTCACCGAGTTCGTCCGCAACACCCCGCTGCTCGTGCAGCTGTTCTTCCTCTACTACGTGCTCCCCGAGTGGGGTGTCACGCTCAGCGCCATGGTCACCGGTGTGGTCGGCCTGGGCCTGCACTACTCGACGTACACCGCCGAGGTCTACCGGGCCGGCATCGACGGCGTCCCGGCCGGCCAGTGGGAGGCGGCCAAGGCGCTCAATCTGCCGAGGTCCCGCACCTGGGGTGCGGTGATCCTCCCGCAGGCGATCCGCCGCGTCGTGCCCGCGCTGGGCAACTACGTCATCGCGATGCTGAAGGACACGCCGATGCTCTTCGTCATCGGTGTGCTGGAAATGCTCGGCGAGGCACGGCAGTTCGCCTCCCAGACCTTCCTGACGGTCGAGGTCTTCACCCTCGTGGGTGTGGCCTTCATCGTCATCTCCTATCCGGCATCCCTTCTCATGCGAGCATTGGAGCGTCGCCTTGTCCGCTGACAGCACTCCCCTCAACACCTCGAAGGAAACGGCCAATCCCGCCGCCGACGGCAGCGAGCTGATCCGCTTCGACAAGGTCACCAAGCGCTTCGGGTCCAACACGGTCCTGGACTCACTGGACTTCACGGTCAACTCCGGCAAACACGTGACGCTGATCGGCGCCTCCGGATCGGGCAAGACGACGATCCTCAGACTCCTGATGACGCTCATCCGGCCGGAGGAGGGCACCATCAAGGTGGCCGGCGACTACCTCACGCACGAGGAGAAGGACGGCAAGCTCGTCCCCGCCGGTGAGCGCCATGTCCGTGAGGTGCGCAAGAACATAGGCATGGTGTTCCAGCAGTTCAACCTCTTCCCGAACATGAAGGTGCTGCGGAACGTCACCGAGGCGCCGGTGCACGTACTCGGCCTGTCCACGGACGAGGCCGACGAGCGGGCGCGCGGGCTGCTCGACCTGGTGGGACTCGGGGACCGCTGCGACGCGTATCCGAGCCAGCTCTCGGGCGGGCAGCAGCAGCGGGTGGCCATCGCGCGGGCGCTCGCGATGCGGCCGCAGGTCCTGCTGCTGGACGAGGTCACCTCCGCGCTCGACCCGGAGCTGGTCGCGGGCGTCCTCGACGTACTGCGCGACATCGCCCACACGACGGACATCACGATGCTGTGCGTGACGCACGAGATGAACTTCGCCCGGGACATCTCCGACGACGTACTGATGTTCGACGCCGGTCGGGTCATCGAGTCGGGACCGCCCGAGAAGATGTTCAGCGACCCGGAGCACGAGCGCACCAGGGAGTTCCTGAGCGCGGTGCTGTAGCGCCGGACGTAGCGGCGTTACAGGCGTACGCCCGGCGCATTCACGCAGGCGACGGCCTCGCCGAATTCGGGGGAACCCGGTCCTCGTTCCGCGGACCGGGTTCCCCCGTTTCCGCGTCCGACCTCCCGAAGGTTGTGACTCCGGCATATGCCAGAGCGATACGCCCCAGATAGGACCGCTGGACGGGGCGTCATTCTGCTCAACAGCCGCCCCGGAAAGGGCTCTTGACGGCTATCGTGATAGAGAAGCTTGCGGTCACAACCTGCTAGGGGGAACCGTGGCGCTGAAGCCGGAGCCGACCGCGCCGTTCCACTCGGTGCAATACGTCCTGCGCGTCCTCGAAACGGTCTCCAAGCACGCCGGTGGCGTCCTGGATCTCCAGATCGCCCGTGAGACGGGACTGCCGACCGGCCATCTCGCCCCGCTGCTCGCGATGTTGCGGCGCGAGGGCTATGTGGAGCAGGTGGCGGACGGGGCGTACGTCATAGGGGACTCGCTGATCCTGCTCGGCTCCGGCACCACCCGTGAGGATGCCCTGGAGGCCAAACTCCAGGACACGCTCGGCGAGTTGCGCGACTCGGTCGGAGCGGCGGTCTACATCAGCCGGTACATCGACGGCGAGGTCAAGATCACGCAGTACGCCGACGGGCCGGACGCGCCCGCGGTCAACGAGTGGGTGGACTTCCGCTCGGCGGCGCACGCGAGCGCCGTCGGCAAGTGCCTGCTCACCCAGCTCGACCAGAACGGCCGCCGGGACCATCTCTCCCGGCACAAGATCGCGCGACTGACCTCACGGACCATCACCAGCGAGCGCGTGCTGTTCTCCAGGCTGGACAGCCAGCCGGCGACGATGCCGATCCTGGACCTCCAGGAGTACGCGGTGGGCACGGTCTGCGCGGCGGTGCCGCTGACGGCGGGTTCGGCGGTCGGCTGTCTGGCCCTGTCGATGCCGATCGAGCACGCGCACCGGCTGCGCTCGGCGGCGGACACCCTGAACCGGGGCGCGGCGCCGATGGCGCTCTCGCTGGCCATCTGACCCGCGGCCACCCCACCTCCGCCGGACAGCGCGGAACCGGGCCGGCGTACGCGGGTTGCGGCACACACCCCACGTACGGCGACCCGGCCGTCAGCGATGAAGCAGACCCTCGCCGGTCACATGCTGATGGAACAGAATCGGTGGAACAGAATCGGGTGGAACTGAGACGGGTGGATCAGAACTTCACGTCTGAGCAGGCGTAGAACGCGTTGGTCGTGTCCGCGACGTTCCACACGGCCAGGACGATGTGCTTCCCCGTCTTCTGGGTCGGCATCGTGCCCTGGTGGACGAGCGTGGCCGGCGGCTGCTGGTTGCCGTACGGCACGGTCATGAACGGCTGCGGGTCGAGGGCCGCGCGGGTGAGCGGCTGGGTCGGGTCCCATCCGTTCTTGGTGATGTAGTAACGGAAGTCGGACGTGGAATGCCGGGCGGTGAACTGCCAGCGGAAGCTGTAGCCCTGCCCGCCCGTGACGTTGGTGGCGGGCCAGTTGCCGCCACGCGGGTCGTCGAGCTGCGCGAACTGGCCGTTGCCGCCCGAGCAGATCTTTCCGTCGGCGGGGCCCGCGGCCGGGAAGCCCTTGGGGCCCTCGACGCTCTGCGGCTCCCACTGGATGTTTCCGCAGCCGGTGACGGTGCCGTTCTGACACAGCTTCTGACGGCTGATCGGTGAATCGGTGTAGCCGTGGCTGGTCGCGCTGCCGGTGGCGAGCAGGGACACGCCCGCCACCGCGAGACCGAGTACGGCGGCGCTGATTCTCTTCTTTCGCATGCTCTCGCTCCTGGGACCGTGGGGAGTTCGGTGAGCCGTGCTGCACGCGTGCGGTGGTGCGGATGACGCCGGTGGTGCGGTCGTGCGGTGGTGCGGTGACTCCTGACTGCGCAATCAGGTCTAGACCAAGGCACAGAGTATTGACCGAAGTTGACCGTGTCCATAACAACGACCAAGAAAGGTCCAGACCAATCAGCGGCAGCGGAACGGTCAGTTCCCCTCGTTCAGACCGTGCCTGCCGGTGTAGAACGCCACGGTCAGATCCTTCACGAGGACCTTGCGCTCGTAGTCGTCCAGCTCCACCAGCCCCCGCGACGTCAGCCGGTGCACGGTGTCGTCCACCGCGTCGACCACTGACGTCAGCACGGTGTCCCGGTGCCTGGCGTCGATCGCCGTGATCCGGCTGCGCTGCATCGCGGCCGAGATCTCCGGCGCGTACTCGATCCGCGTCGGCTGCGCCGAGAAGATGTCCAGCCCGACGGGCCGGCACTCCGCCGACAGCATCCGGGTCAGCGCCTCGCCGACCACCTCGGCGTTGCGCAGCGTCGGCGCGGCCTCGTGGAAGGCGTCGGCGGGCAGCTGCGAGAGCACGCGAGCCATTGCCGCCTCGACCTGCTCGCGCAGATACTCCTCGTGGTCGCGCACCCCGAGCGCCGCCCGGACGGTGTCCCTGACCCGCCAGACCACCAGGACCACGACGCGCAGCGCCGTACCGTGCGCGTCGACCGCGGGCATCGGCTCGCTGCGCCAGTGCCGGAGCCGTACGTCCACGCGCCGGCGCAGCAGGAGCGGGCTGACCCAGAGAAGTCCCGTACGCCGCACGCTCCCCCGGTACTCGCCGAAGAGCGTCAGCACCCAGGCGTGACCGACCCGGCCGCGGCCGAGCCCGCCGAAGGCGAAGAGCGTCAGCGTCACGGCGGCGGTGAGCACCGCCCACATGCCGATGCCGATGCCGTGGTACGGATTCGAGCCCAGCCCGAACATCTCCGTCAGCGCCTCGGGCACGGCCCCCACCCACCAGAGCACCACCGCGCAGCAGAACAGACCGGCGACACCGGCGAACGCCGCCGTCCAGCCGGGCAGGGTGGGACCGGGCCGCTCGACCAGCTTCGTGTCCACGGGCGTCGCGGGGCGCGAGGCGGCCGGGGCGAGAACGGGCGGCGAAACGGGAGCGGAGGCGACGGACGCGCGGCGGGCGCGCGGACGTCCGGCGGCCGGGGCGGGCGCCTCGTCGTCGCGGAAGAGAAGATGGACGGGGATCTCGTGGGTGGCCTCACCGACGATGAGCGGGCTCCAGCGGTGGCTGTCGAAGGTGACGGAGGCCCGCGTGGGAACGGCGACCCCCGTCCCGGCCCGCACGGAGACGTCCCACATGGGCGCGGGGATCCCGCTGGGGGCGGGGCCCTCGGGGTGACCTGACGGGATGTCATCGGTGGAGGTGCCCACCGCGTGTCCGTGGTCCGGCCGCGGAGCCCCGGCCCCGGCCTCTTCGTCGGCTTCGGCTTCGGCTTCGGCCTCGGCCACTTCCACGGCGGCGTCCGCACGGACGTCCGGCTCGGGACCGGCCGCCGGCCGCGACGGCTCGTCCGTCACGGGCAACGCCCAGGACTCACCTCGCGAGTGCGGTACGTCGGTGGCCTCCGCCTCCGGCGCGCCGGACGCGTCGAGCCCGGCCGGAACGGTCTCCGGGACGTCCACCGCCGGTTCCCACTCCGGGCGGGTCCCGGTCCGTACCGACGCCGCGGCATCGCCCCACAGGGCCTCCGGCTCGGCACAGGCCGCCCGCGCCGCCGTCTCCGCCGGCGGTCCCACCGACACCGGATCCGGCTCCCGGTCCCGTTCCTTCTCGGCGGACGCCCACTCCACGATGTCCGCGACCTCGGCCACCGCCCCGTCGTAGCAAGCCTCCCGCCCGGCCCCGAAGTCGGCCTCGACGTCGGTCTCGGCCTCGGGCGCCGGGGAGAGCTCCGCCTCAGCGGGTCGTTTCGCGAGCACGTCCACGCGCTCCGCTGTCGCCACCGGTCCCGGCGGCTCCCCCTCGTGCGGAGGATCGGGCTCGGCCGGTGGCTCCGTCAGCAGGCGTACGTTCTGGTACCAGCCGGCCTCGTTCCAGCCGGTCGTGGCGACCGCCGGAGGCCCCGCCGGGACCTCGGCGCCGCCGGGCGGCTCGACCGGACCGACGGGCTCCACGAGCTCCATGGGCTCGGCCGAATCCACCGGCGCCACCGGCTCGGCCGGCCCTCGTGCCGTGAGCGCGTTGCGTGCCGCCGCCCGCAGCGCGGGCGCGCCCCGCAGCATCTGCCCGTCGCCGTTCGGTTGCGATGTCTGTGTGGTCATCCTTGCCTCCGTCGTCATGCGAAGAGTCGTCGCCAAGTCTCGGGGCCGGGGTACCCGTCGGCCGCGCTGCCGCGCCAGCCCTGCGCCCGTTGGAAGTCCTCCACGTTGCGCCGGTCGGCCTCCCCCCAGCGCGAACCGGGGTCCGAGACGTAGTGGCTGCCGAAGCCGCGCTTCACCAGGCGGTCGCCGAGCCGGGCGACGTGCGTGCTGGACCGGCCCGGCCGGAACTGCTCCGCCCCGGGGTACTCGGGCCGCGCGCTCGTACCGCCGGGG
>NZ_JARJHW010000134.1:0-19986 GCF_040560175.1 Streptomyces panacea | reverse complement strand
GGTACTGCAGGGGGGACCCTGTGGGAGAGTAGGACGCCGCCGAACAGTTTTTGATACGGGAATGCCCCGCACCTTCTGGTGCGGGGCATTTCTGCGTTCAAAACCCTTTACGCGTACGGGGCAGTTCCTCTCCCCGTACGCGTCCCGCTCAGAGCCGCCCCGCGGCCTTCAGCGCAAGATAGGCATCCGCCAGGGCCGGCGCCAGCGAGTCAGGAACGGCGTCAACGACGGTGACTCCGTAGCGCTGGAGCTTCTCCGACGTGCGACGTCGTTGGGATTGCGCTTGAGAGCCCGCAGCGGCCTCGTAGACCGCGTCCACCGAGCCGCGTGCCGTGCTCATGGCTCGGACGTGCGGGTCGGCCACCGAGGCGACGAGCACTGTGTGGCGCTGGGTGAGTTGGGGGAGTACGGGCAGGAGCCCTTCCTCCACCGGAGCCGTTTCGAGACTGGTCAGCAGCACGACGAGTGAGCGGCGCGGGGCGTTCTTCAGGACGGTGGCGGCCAGGCCGCGTGCGTCCGTCTCCACGAGTTCGGGCTCCAGCGTGGACAGTGCGTTCACCATCGCTGGCAGTACGTCGCTCGCTGAGCGGCCCCGGACCTGGGTGCGCGTCCGGCGGTCGTACGCCAGCAGGTCAACGCGGTCGCCGGCGCGGGTGGCGAGTGCCGTGAGGAGCAGCGTGGCGTCCATCGCGGCGTCGAGGCGGGGAACATCGCCCACACGACCGGCCGAGGTACGGCCGGTGTCGAGGACGACGAGGATGTGGCGGTCACGCTCGGGCCGCCACGTGCGGATCGCCACCGCCGACTGGCGCGCGGTGGCGCGCCAGTCGATGGACCGGGTGTCGTCTCCCGGTACATAGGGGCGGAGGCTGTCGAACTCGGTGCCCTCGCCGCGGGTGAGCACGCTTGTCCGGCCGTCGAGTTCACGCAGGCGCGCGAGTCTGGACGGCAGGTGCTTGCGGCTGGTGAAGGGGGGCAGGACACGGACCGTCCACGGCACGTCGTGGTTTCCCTGGCGTGCCGCCAGGCCGAGTGGGCCGAAGGAACGCACGGTCACTCGCTCCGTACGCCTGTCGCCGCGTCGAGTCGGGCGGAGAAGTGTCGAGAGGCGGCGACGCTCGCCGGCCGGGACGGTCAACTCGTGGCGGGATGCGGCTTGCTCCGTGCCGGTCGGCCAGCTGCTCGGGGGCCATGCGTCGCGGATCTGGGCGCGCAGCGTGCGGCGTGCGGGGTTGGCGACCGTGAGCTGGACTTCGGCACTTTCACCGAGTCGAACTGAGGTATCACCACTTCGAGTGAACTGGAGCGTTCGCACTGGCGCGGCCAGGCAGTAGTCGCACAGAATTGCGAGCGAGAGGGGCGCGTTGACCGCCAGCATCCCCGCCCAACTGGGGGCGAGGAGGCCGACGGGAAGCGAGCCGAGAGCGGCGAGGAGTGCCGCTCGTCCGGTGAGGGCCACGGTTCATCGCCTCATCGGGGCACGGGGACATGGGTGAGGATCGCGGTGATGACGGAGTCCGCGGTGACTCCCTCCATCTCCGCCTCGGGACGGAGCTGGACGCGGTGACGCAAGGTGGGTAGTGCCAGGGCCTTCACATCGTCCGGCGTGACGTAGTCGCGGCCGGTGAGCCAGGCCCAGGCGCGGGCGGTGGAGAGCAGAGCGGTGGCGCCCCGCGGGGAGACGCCGAGTGAGAGCGAGGGGGAATCACGAGTGGCACGGCAGATATCGACGACGTAACCCGCTATCTCCGGGGAGACGGAGGTCTTGGCGACCGCGGCGCGTGCCACTTCGAGGTCGGCCGGGCCGGCGACGGGGCGTACGCCGGCCGCCTGGAGGTCGCGAGGGTCGAAGCCGTCCGCGTGTCGGGTCAGGACGCTGATCTCGTCGACGCGTGACGGGAGGGGGACCGTCAGCTTCAGCAGGAAGCGGTCGAGCTGTGCTTCGGGGAGGGGATAGGTGCCCTCGTACTCGACCGGGTTCTGTGTGGCGGCGACCAGGAACGGATCGGGGAGCATCCGAGGCGTTCCGTCGATCGTGACCTGGCGCTCTTCCATCGCTTCGAGCAGCGACGACTGGGTCTTGGGCGGGGTGCGGTTGATCTCGTCGGCGAGCAGCAGGTTGGTGAAGACGGGGCCGGGCTGGAAGGAGAACTCCGCTGTTCGCGCGTCGTAGACGAGGGAGCCTGTCACGTCGCTCGGCATCAGGTCGGGGGTGAACTGGACGCGCTTGGTGTCGAGTTCGAGAGAGGCGGCGAGGGCCCGTACCAGGAGTGTCTTCGCGACGCCGGGGACTCCTTCGAGGAGGACGTGGCCCCGGCAGAGCAGGGCGACGACGAGTCCGGTCACAGCGGGGTCCTGGCCGACCACGGCCTTCGCGATCTCGGTGCGCAGTGCCTCCAGGGAGGCGCGGGCGCTGTCCGAGTTCTCAGCGGTCTCGGGGGTCGGGGCACTCATGAGGTGCGTACCTCTCTTTCGAGGGCGTCGAGTTGATCCGTCAGGCGGATGAGAGCGGCATCGTCGGCCGGCGCCGGGCCGAAGAGCAGCGTGCGGGGATCCCGCGAATCGTCGGGGAGCTGAGCGGAGACGGCGGGGACGAGGGCCTCCGGGGTGTGGGCCTCGGACGGTGGGACACCGAGGAGGGAAGCGAGGCGGGTGCGGGTCTCCGTACGGAGGACCGAGGCGGCGCGGTCGCGGGCGTTGGCCTTGCGGTAGAGACGGGCGCGGCCTTCGGTGGCCTCGGAGGCGCGGATGGCGACCGGGAGCCGTTCGGCCACGACGGGGCCGAGTCGGCGGGAGCGCCACACGGCGGCGAGTACGGCGGCGAGGGCGAGTTGGAGAGTGCCCCAGAGCCAGCCGGAGGGGATCAGGTCAAGGAAGCTCGACTCGTTCCCTCCTTCGTCCTCACCTTCCCGGTCACCGCTGTTGTCGCCACCACTGCCGCTGCCGGATTCGGTGGCGGAGGGATCACTGAGTGAGGGGAGGTACCAGACGATATGAGGCCGGGAGCCGAGGAGTTGAAGGGCCAGCGAGGCGTTGCCCTGTTTGGCGAGGCGCTCGTTGTAGAGAAGGTCGGGGGAGCCGAGCAGGACGGTGTCGCCGCCCGCCGTGGTGTCGACCCGGATCAGGGACGGCAGCCCGCCGGTCGGGTAACAGGCGTCGCTGTTCGGCGAGTCGGTGTCGTAGCGGCCCCCGCCGATGTCGGCGGAACCCGCGTCGCGGGCGGCGGGAAGGGAGCAGCGGGGGTCTCGCGCGGCGACCGGCACCTCGGTGGCCGCGGTGACGCCCGGAGCCAGGATGCCGAGGGAGGGCGGTCCTGGCGACAGCAGGACGGTGCGCCCGCCGGAGGGCTCCGTCGCGCCTTGCAGGGTGCGCTGCTGATGGAGAGTCAGCAGGTTGGGCGAGGTGACGACCAGGGTGGTGTCCGGGCCGGCCCCCTCGGTCGCTTCGGCGAGCGTGGTGACGACACGGGTGGAGACGCCGCGGTCCTTGAGCAGTTCGGCGACGGCGCGGCTGCCCAGCGGGTCGGCGGAGCGGGGGTCGAGGCGGCCGTGCTGGTCGCCGGAGCGTACGGCCGCCAGGGTGATCCCGGCCACGAGGAGGATGGCGAGTGCGATCAGCAGCCCCCGGGCGCGCCTCCAGACCTGCTGGGCGCTGGGCGACATGGAGGTGGTGCTGGTCGCGGGCCGGGGCGGGACGCCGGTCTTGGTGCCGGTCATTCGGCAGCTCCCCGGGTGGCGCTGCTGAGTTGGGGTTTGCTGCTCTCCAGGCCGAGGTCCAGTTCGCGAAGCCGCAGGTATGTCTGCCGGTCCGTCGTGCGTCCGCCGTATGTGACGTCGTCGAAGGCCCTGGCGGCGGCGTGCAGCGCCGTCGCGTGTTCGGGGAGTGCCCGGCCGGCGTCGGCGGCGGCTTCGTCGGCGGTACGACCCGGGCGCGGGTCGAGGATCGTGCGCTCCTCCAAGGAGCGGACGACGGCGCGCATCCGTTCCTGGACGGCCTGGTTCCAGCGTTCGGCCGCCGCGTGCTCTTCCGCGTCGGCGCGGTGTTCGGCCGCGCCGCGTGGGCCGGATTCGAAGAGTGCGTCCTTGGGACGGGTGGTGCGTTGGGGACTGCCGAGCCGCCACCAGAGGGCGGCGGCGAGCGCCACGACGAGCGCCGCGATGACGGCGAGGCCGATCGGGCTCGCCACTCCGGAGCCGGCCACGGAGTTGAAGAGATCCCCGATCCACTCCCAGAAGCGATCCGTCGCGCGCTGGAGCAGATTCGGGTCGTTCTCGTGGTACATCGGCTTGGACAGTTCGTTCCCGGCCGCCTCACGAGCGGGGACACGCGGGGTGTCCACCGGTATGTCGTCGCTCGTGCGGGCCGCCGTCAGCCACGCCGTTGCCGTGCCCCCCGTGCCGAACACCGCATCAGCCCCTGGGGGCGTCGTTGCCAGGCCGCTCGGAGCCGTAGCCGGGCACGCCGGCGGCGCGCGCGAGTTCGAGGTCCAGGGCCTCGCGCCGGATGCGCTGGTCCACGTAGAGGAGCACCGAGACACCGGCGGAGATCGGCAGGGTGATGGAAGTGCTGATCACCGTGCCGATGCCGGTGATGATCAGGAACGGCCAGCCGAAGTCCGGTCCGGACTCGGAGAACAGGCCACTGAGACCTTCGCCGTCCACCGCCATGGCGACGAGGCTGAACGGTACGGCGATGATCATGGAGACCACGAACGTCAGCAGCAGTGTGAGCAGCAGGATGCCGAAGATCCGCCACCAGGTGCCCTTCACGAGCTTGGCGGAGCGGCGCAGGGACGCCACGATTCCCTGCCGTTCGAGCATCAGGGCGGGCGAGGCGAGGCTGAAGCTGACCATCAGCCAGATCACCACGACGACGGCGCCCAGTCCGAAGAGCATCGTCAGCGCGACTCCGGCACCGGAGCCGATCAGCAGTCCCGGCAGGATGCCGACAGTCACGATTGCGGCGCCCATGACGGGCAACAGCAGTGTCAGCCCCAGCAGTTGAAGCAGCCGGGGCCGGGCCTCGTTCCAGGCGTCCGACAGTGTGACGCTGCGGCCGAGCACGGAGCGGCTGATGACCACGGTCAGTACGGCCGTGGTGAAGAGCGTGCCGATGATGGTGATGAAGAGGGACGGTGCCAGCGCGAGGAGGGTGGACTGCATCGCGTCGACGGCCTGGTTCAGCGCTTCCGTCGGGCTCGCGTTCGGGTCGATGTCCACCGGATCCGGCAGGAGATAGCGCTGGACGAGTATGTCGCCGATCTGCGAGATCACCGCGACGACGATGGTGACGCCGAGGACGGTGCGCCAATGGGCGCGCAGCGTGGACACGGCACCGTCGAGGATCTCCCCCACACCCAGGGGGCGCAGCGGGATGACACCGGGCTTGGCCGCGAGGGGCGGTTGTCCCCAACCGGGGTGCCGGCCGCCGCCCGGGCCCGGGCCGCCCCAGCCCGGTGCGGGCCTGGGAGCTGGGGGAACGGGGCCGGGACCCGCGCCGGCGTCGCTGGGCGCGGACCACTGTCCGGCCGGCGGCTGGGTCTTGGACCACTTCGAGGGGGAGTCCGAGGGCGTGCCGGAGTCGTCGGCGGGCTGGGCGGGCCGGGGCACGCCCGCGTTCTGGCCGTCGGACGGGGCAGATCCGGGCGAGGCCCAGCCCGGAGTGTCGTTCACGGTCGTCCACCTCGTGGATTGGTTACGGAGGCAGGCTCGGGGAGCCGGCGCTTCAACGGTGCCTGTCTGCGAAGCAGAACGGGAGGCTGGCAGCCATCGTGCCACGCGCGGCCCGCCGGTGGGCCGGGTGCTCCCTCTCCTTCTCGCCTTCATAGTCCGAGCGGTACCGGGCAGACTGGGCGGATGACTGATCAGTACGCACCATCGCCGCTCCCGGCCGAGCCGTCCATGTCTCCGGCACTGCGCTGGGACGAGCTGCCGGAAGGGCCCGTACTGGTGCTCCTCGACCAGACGAGACTGCCGGTCGAGGAGGCCGAACTGGTCTGTACCGACGTGCCGGCCCTGGTCCAGTCGATACGGACGCTCGCCGTGCGCGGAGCGCCGCTCCTGGGCATCGCCGGTGCCTACGGGGTCGCTCTCGCCGCCACCCGCGGATACGACGTGGACGAGGCGGCGGCGCTGCTGGAGAGTGCCCGGCCCACCGCGGTGAACCTCGGGTACGGGGTACGGCGGGCCCTGGAGGTGCATCGGGCGGCCGTCGCCGGGGGCGCCGATCAGGAGCGGGCGGCCGCGGCCACGCTGGCGGAGGCCAGGAAGCTGCACCGCGAGGACGCCGTGGCCAGCGCTCGGATGGCGGTATCCGGGCTGGCGCTTCTCGACGAGTTGCTGCCCGGCGGAAGTCACCGGATCCTGACCCACTGCAACACCGGGGCACTGGTCTCGGGCGGCGAGGGCACCGCGTTCGCCGTGGCACTGTCGGCGCACCGGGCGGGGCGGCTCAGGCGGCTGTGGGTAGACGAGACACGTCCGCTGCTCCAGGGCGCCCGGCTGACGGCGTACGAAGCGGCTCGCAACGGGATGGCGTACACGCTGCTCACGGACAACGCCGCCGGTTCGCTGTTCGCGGCGGGCGAGGTGGACGCCGTACTCATCGGGGCGGACCGGATCGCGGCCGACGGCTCTGTCGCGAACAAGGTGGGCAGCTATCCGCTCGCGGTGCAGGCGAGGTACCACCATGTGCCGTTCATCGTGGTCGCGCCGACCACGACGCTCGACCTGGGCACCGAGGACGGTGCGTCGATCGAGGTGGAGCAGCGGCCGGGGCAGGAGGTGACCGAGCTCACCGCTCCGCAGGCGGCCGGCGCCGGGGTCGAGGTGGGGGGTGGGATGCCGGTCGCGCCGCTGGGGACGCAGACGTACAACCCGGCCTTCGACGTGACACCTCCGGAACTGGTGACGGCGCTGGTCACCGAGTACGGAGCGTTGTCTCCGGTCACACGGGACGGGATCGCGGAGCTGTGCGCCCAGGCGCGACAGGAGGCACGGAGCTGAACGGAGCTGACGGGACACGTGCGCGAGGAGTGGGCAGACGCGCTGACGGGGTTTGCCGGGCGGGTGGCTCGCTATGGTTCCTGTCGGAGGACAGGTCGACGAAACAGGGTGCGACATCTGTGGTTGACGTCAACAGCAGCGAACCGCGACGGTCCACGGAGGACACACGTCCACGTCGTCCCAGGTCAGTGAGCTGGATCACGCAAGTCTACGTAACGGAAATGAAAATGGGATGATGTCGATATGAAGGGACGCGTCCTTGTCGTCGATGACGACACCGCACTGGCCGAGATGCTCGGCATCGTGCTGCGAGGTGAAGGGTTCGAGCCGTCGTTCGTAGCGGACGGCGACAAGGCTCTCGCCGCTTTCCGTGAGGCCAAGCCGGATCTGGTGCTGCTGGATCTCATGCTGCCCGGCCGCGACGGTATCGAGGTGTGCCGGCTCATCAGGGCCGAGTCCGGTGTGCCGATCGTCATGCTGACGGCCAAGAGCGACACGGTCGACGTGGTGGTGGGGCTCGAATCGGGCGCCGACGACTACATCGTCAAGCCGTTCAAGCCCAAGGAGCTGGTCGCCAGGATCAGGGCGCGGCTGCGCAGGTCCGAGGAACCGGCACCGGAGCAGTTGGCCATCGGCGATCTGGTCATCGACGTGGCCGGTCACTCCGTGAAGCGTGAGGGGCAGTCCATCGCCCTGACGCCGCTGGAGTTCGACCTGCTCGTCGCGCTGGCCCGCAAGCCGTGGCAGGTCTTCACCCGTGAGGTGCTCCTGGAGCAGGTGTGGGGCTACCGTCACGCGGCGGACACCCGCCTGGTCAATGTGCATGTGCAGCGGCTCCGCTCCAAGGTCGAGAAGGACCCGGAGCGCCCGGAGATCGTCGTGACCGTCCGCGGTGTCGGCTACAAGGCCGGACCGAGCTGACATGTCCAGCGGCAGCACCGCCCCGAAGCCCGGGGAGCCGGGAGTCCGTACGGGGCGGACTGCCGACCGGGCCCGTGGGGCCTCCTCACGCCTGGGCAGGCTCCTGCGCCGTGGCCGGCTGCTCCAGGACGGGGCGGCGGGCAGCCCCGCGCTGCGCCTCGTCGTGCGCTGGCTCAGGCGTCCGGTGCTGCCCGCCGTGCGGTTGTGGCGGCGGAACATCCAGCTCAGGGTGGTCACCACCACCCTGCTGATGTCGCTGGGCGTGGTGCTGCTGCTGGGGTTCGTGGTGATCGGCCAGGTCCGTAACGGTCTGCTCGACGCCAAGGAGAAAGCGGCCCAGAGCCAGGCGGCCGGTGGATTCACCGTCGCCAAGGAGAAGGCCGACGCGCCGGTCGAACCAGGTGGGCAGGAGAGCGGCGCGGGGGACGGCAGGTCGAGCCGTAACTCCGTCAACTGGCGCTCCGACCTCGTCGTACAGCTGGCCAGCGGCGGACAGAGCGCGTTCAACGTGGTGGCGCTGAGCGCCGACGCGAACGGCGCGGGCTCCAGCAGCCGCTTCCCGCGCGCCTCCGGCGGCGTGGACCACATCGCGAGCGTTCCGGCGAATCTGCGGTCGGACGTCGCCAAGGGCACCGGGACGTTCCAGAAGTACACCCTGATCCAGTACACGGACGGCCGAGAGCCCGAGTCCGGACTGGTGATCGGCAAGCGGCTGACCGATGTCGACGGCAATTCCTACGAGCTGTACTACCTGTTCCCGCTCTCCCAGGAAGAACAGTCGCTCAATCTGGTCAAGGGCACGCTCGCCACGGCGGGGCTGTTCGTCGTCGTGCTGCTCGGGGCCATCGCCTGGCTCGTCGTACGGCAGGTCGTGACGCCCGTACGGATGGCCGCGGGGATCGCCGAACGGCTCTCCACCGGCCGGCTCCAGGAGCGTATGAAGGTCACCGGCGAGGACGACATCGCCCGGCTCGGCGAAGCCTTCAACAAGATGGCCCAGAACCTTCACCTCAAGATCCAGCAGCTGGAGGAGCTCTCCAGGATGCAGCGCCGTTTCGTGTCGGACGTCTCGCACGAGCTGCGCACCCCGCTGACCACCGTCCGGATGGCCGCCGACGTCATCCATGAGGCCCGTGTCGACTTCGACCCCGTCACCGCGCGGTCGGCGGAGCTGCTCGGCGACCAGCTCGACCGTTTCGAGTCCCTGCTCTCGGATCTGCTGGAGATCAGCCGGTTCGACGCCGGCGCCGCGGCGCTGGAGGCCGAACCGATAGACCTGCGAGTGGTCGTACGCCGTGTGATCGGCGGAGCCGAGCCGCTCGCCGAACGCAAGGGCACCCGGATCCGCGTCATGGGGGACGAACAGCCGGTCGTCGCCGAGGCCGATGCGCGGCGCGTGGAGCGGGTGCTGCGCAATCTGGTCGTCAACGCCGTCGAACACGGCGAGGGGCGGGACGTGGTGGTGCGGATGGCGGTCGCGGGCGGCGCCGTCGCCGTGGCCGTACGCGACTACGGAGTGGGCCTCAAGCCCGGCGAGGCGACCCGGGTCTTCAACCGGTTCTGGCGGGCGGATCCGGCGCGGGCGCGTACCACCGGCGGTACGGGTCTCGGCCTGTCGATCGCCGTCGAGGACGCGCGCCTGCACGGCGGCTGGCTCCAGGCCTGGGGCGAGCCGGGCGGCGGGTCGCAGTTCCGGCTGACGCTGCCGCGTACCGCCGACGAGCCGCTGCGGGGCTCGCCCATACCGCTGGAGCCCGAGGACTCGCGGCGCAGCCGGGAGCGTTCCGCGTTCGGGGACTCGAAGGAGAGCGCCCACCGGTTGGCGAGCGTGCCTTCCCAGTCGGCGACGGGATCGTCTCTTCCGGTGCCGCCCAGGCCGCCGGGGCCGCCGCCCGCGGGCCTGGTCGACCCGACGGCGCTGCCGGGCAACGGCGCCCGGGTGGTGCCGCGTTCCGCCGGGGAACCCGTGGAACGGGATCCCGCCACCTCGTCGACGTCGTCATCTGCCGCCACGGTCCCGTCCGCGGCTCGGACACCTGAGCGGGAGGACACAACTCGTGGGCGCTGACCGCCTTCGTCACGGCCGAGGGCGCGCGGTGCGGCTGCCCGTCGTATTCGGGTGCGGTGCCCTGCTGCTGGCCGGTTGTGCGTCGATCCCCAACAGCGGCGACGTCGAGCCGGTCAAGGCGTCCCCGCGCGGTGACTCCCAGGTGCGGGTGTATCCCGTCGCTCCCGCCGAGGGCGCCGACCCGAACGAGATCGTCGACGGCTTCCTGGAAGCGATGACCAGTGACGACCCCGACTTCGCGGTGGCCAGAAAGTATCTGACGAAGGGGGCGTCGCAGAGCTGGCAGCCGGCGGACCGTACGACGGTGCTGGCGGCCGCGCCCGACCCGGCCGACCCCCAGGGGCCGTCCGGTCCCGACGGCCCCGGCCTCTCCTACCCGCTGTACGGCGAGCAGATCGCCGCGGTCGACGCCGGGCACGCCTACCAGCCGGTGGCGCCCGAGCCGTACAACCAAGCCATCCATCTCGTCCAGGAGAAGGTGCTGGACGGCAAGGAATGGCGCATCGACGACCTCCCGCAGGGGCTGGTGCTCGGCGAGTCCGACTTCCAGCGCAACTACCGTGCGGTGAACAAGTATTACTTCGCCTCCGGACAGAACTGGCTCGTCGCCGACCCCGTCTACATCCGGCAGCGCATAGACCCCGTGACACGGATGGACCCGGTCACCCAGGCCGTCAAGGTGCTCCTCGAAGGGCCGACGGACTGGATGCGGCCCGTGGTCGACTCGCCCTTCCCGACCGGTACGGAGCTGAAGCGCGGCACACGGACGCTCGAGTTCGACGACCGCGACTCCCTGAAGGTGCCGTTCAACGCGAAGGTCGACAACGTCGGGCGGGAGCAGTGCCGCAAGATGGCGGCGCAACTGCTCTTCACCCTCCGCGACTTGACATCCACCCGAGGCGAACAGGTCGAGCTGCTGCGGCAGGACGGCTCGTCGCTGTGCGTGCTGAGCGGCGACCAGGCGGAGGAGTTCGCCGCTGACCGTACGTCGGGCAGCTCGGACAGTCCGTACTTCATCGACGCGAAGGGCCGGCTCGCGCAACTGTCGGCCAGCAGCAAGGAACCTATCGACCCGCCGCGTGTGCGGGGCCCGTTCGGCGACGGCACGATGCCGTTGGGCCAGGTCGCCGTGGCGCGTGACGAGAAGCACGCGGCGGGCGTCTCGCAGGACGGCAAGTCCATGTACGTCGGGTCGATCATCTCGGCGGGTGAGGTGGGCGACGCCCTGGTGGTCAGCAAGGCCGCGAAGAAGGAGGACCGGCTGTCGGCGCCGAGCTGGGACGGGAACGGCGATCTGTGGATAGCCGATCGCGACCCGGAGCAGCCCCGGCTGCTGCGCCTCGCCGACGGCGCCGACGCGCCTCGCGAGGTCACGGTCGACGGACTCGGCGACGCGCGTATCGAGGCGCTGCGGGTGTCCGCCGACGGTGTACGGGTGGCGCTGCTGCTCTCCGAGGACGGGCGTACGACGCTCCAGATCGGCCGGGTGGAGCGTCGGGGCCCGGCCGGGGAGCAGACGGTCTCCGTGACGGAGCTGAAGGCCGTGGCGCCGCGTATGGAGACGGTGACCGCCGTGTCCTGGGCCGGTCCGAGCCGGCTCGTGGTGGTCGGCAAGGAGGCCGGCGGGGTGCAGCAGGTGAGCTACATCCAGACGGACGGTTCGACGTCGGCGGCGGGTGTGCTGCCGGGGCTGAACCAGGTCACCGGGATCGCCGCCGCCGACGACGAACAGCAGCCGCTGGTGGCCGACTCGGACGACGCGGGCATCGTGCGGCTGCCGACCGGCGCGAACTGGCAGACGCTGGTGAAAGAGGGCTCGTCACCGGTCTATCCGGGCTAGGCCCTGTCCGGCGGATCTTCGGGGGCCCGGGACGCCTGGCACGGCACCTCGCCACGTTGTCGGAGTCGTCCAAGTGCGTCCAGTACGAGCACGATCCTCCGCCTTGCGATGCACCGCACCAGGCGCCCCGGGCTGGTCCCCGAAGATCCGCCGGACAGCCCTTGGGGGGACGGGGCCGCGGGGCGGGGTCTCGGTGTGCTCGTGCACGTGCATTCGGGCCGGATCTGAATCCGGGTTATCCACAGGGGTGGCCGGAGGTCCGAGTCATTGGCACAGTGGATGACATGCGGGGGTGGTGGCGAGAAATCACCGGGCTGGTGCTGCCGGTCGCCTGCGGCGGCTGCGGGAGTCCCAGGACGCCGTTGTGCGACGCGTGCGGAAGGGCGTTGTACGGGACGTGGCCGTGCCGGGTGCGGCCGGTTCCCGAGCCCGTGGGGCTGCCGGTGGTGCATGCCGCCGCGCCGTACGAGGACGCCGTACGGGCCGTGCTGCTGGCGCACAAGGAGCGTGGCGCGCTCGGGCTGGCCGCGCCCCTGGGCAGGGCGCTGGCGGGGGCCGTGGAGGCCGCTGTCCCGCCGGGCACCGGTGTCGGGCCGCTGATCCTTGTGCCGGTTCCGTCGACGAAACGCGCCGTCGGTGCGCGCGGGCATGACGCCGCCCGCCGTATCGCTCTGGCGGCGGCGGGTGAGTTGCGCGGTACGGGGCGCTCCGCCCGGGTGCTTCCGGTGCTGCGGCAGCGACGGGTGGTCGCCGACCAGTCGGGCCTGGGCGCCCGTCAGAGGCTCGCCAATCTGGCCGGGGCTCTGGAGGTCGCCGTCGGGGGTGCGGGGCTCCTGGAGGGCGGCAGGGCGGTGCTGGTGGACGATCTCATGACGACCGGCGCCTCGCTCGTGGAGGCGTCACGCGCGATGCATGCCGCGATGAAACCGGGGTACCCCGCATTGGTACAGGTGAGCGCCGCCGTGGTCGCCGCACCTCCGCTCTCTTTCGAAATAAACCGGAACTGATCGCCGGCTCGCTTCGTTGCAGGTGGTGAGGGTCGTAAAACACCGGAACGGACGTACGCACGGGTAGCGGGTGCCGATACCCGCCCAAGAGGGCTATGTTCGGTTGTGAGGAAAAGCGAGAGCTGTACTCACTGATATGCGGCGGACTGTTGGAGCGTTTTCCAGAACCTCGAAGTGAGAGGGAATGGAGATCTTGCCCACGGGGGAGGAGGAGGTGAAAGTCGCCAAGTCCGAGGCCTCGGTGCCCATCGAGGTCGGGTGCAAGAGGGAGTAGCTCCGCAACGCGGCGGAGCGAATCCGGGAACGGAGTTCTGCGTGGACATCGTCGTCAAGGGCCGCAAGACAGAGGTACCCGAGCGGTTCCGCAAGCACGTGGCCGAGAAGCTGAAGCTGGAGAAGATCCAGAAGCTCGACGGCAAGGTGATCAGCCTCGACGTCGAGGTGTCCAAGGAGCACAACCCGCGTCAGGCGGACCGTTGTGACCGGGTGGAGATCACACTCCACTCCCGCGGTCCCGTCATCAGGGCGGAAGCCGCCGCCGCCGACCCGTACGCAGCGCTTGACCTGGCCACCGGCAAGCTGGAGGCGCGGCTGCGCAGGCAGCACGACAAGCGTCACAACCGCCGTGGCACCGGCAGGCTTTCGGCCGCCGAGGTCGTCGACGTCGTTCCTGGCGTGGCCCATTTGAACGGCTCGGGCCCGGCCCCCGTGACCGAGCCGCCGAACGGCGTTCCCACCACCAGGATCGGCTCGCTCGAAGTGCAGGGCGATGGACCGCTGGTGGTCCGCGAGAAGACGCACACCGCGGCCCTGATGACCCTCGACCAGGCGCTCTACGAGATGGAGTTGGTCGGACACGACTTCTATCTGTTCGTGGATTCCGAGACCAAGGAGCCCAGCGTCGTCTACCGGCGCCACGCCTACGACTACGGCGTCATCCACCTGAGGACCGACCAACTGGCCGAGTCCGAGGCCGCGGGCGCCGGCGGCGCGCTCGGCGGCTGAGAGAAAACGCCCCTCGACGGTGCCCCCGCAGTGCCGGATCCGGCCGCGGGGGCACCATCGCGCGGCGACTGGATCACCGCTCTGTCGGCCGGGCATGAAATCATGGCCACGCACGTCAACCCCCGGTCGCCGACCAGGGTTTGGTGTAGCTCGCATGTACTTCGGCCCATGGCCTTCAGGGGGAGGAACGATGGCGGACAGCTTCGGGCCGGTGCATCACGCGCACGGTACCGGCGGTACGACCGGCGGCAGCGGACCGGACAGCGGTGCGGACCAGGACGACCCCGGCAAGGAACCGATCAGGGTTCTTGTCGTCGATGATCACGCCCTCTTCCGCCGGGGGCTGGAGATCGTCCTCGCGCAGGAGGAGGACATCCAGGTCGTGGGCGAGGCCGGGGACGGCGCGGAGGCCGTCGACAAGGCCGCCGACCTGCTCCCCGACATCGTGCTGATGGATGTCCGGATGCCCAAGCGCGGCGGCATCGAGGCCTGCACCTCCATCAAGGAGGTGGCTCCCAGCGCCAAGATCATCATGCTGACGATCAGCGACGAGGAGGCCGACCTCTACGACGCGATCAAGGCGGGCGCCACCGGCTATCTCCTCAAGGAGATTTCGACGGACGAGGTGGCCACCGCGATTCGCGCCGTCGCCGACGGACAGTCGCAGATCAGCCCTTCCATGGCGTCCAAGCTCCTGACCGAGTTCAAGTCGATGATTCAGCGCACCGACGAGCGCAGACTCGTGCCGGCGCCGAGGCTCACCGAGCGCGAGCTCGAAGTCCTCAAGCTGGTCGCCACGGGAATGAACAACCGTGATATCGCCAAGGAGTTGTTCATCTCCGAGAACACCGTGAAGAACCACGTCCGCAACATCCTGGAGAAGCTGCAACTGCACTCCCGGATGGAGGCCGTGGTCTACGCGATGCGGGAGAAGATCCTCGAAATCAGATGACGGCCCGCGTCAGTGCCGCCGCCAGCTCGGGGCGGTCGACGCGCTCGATCCTTACGGAGTCACAGCCCACCCATTCGGCGGCCTCCCGCAGCGCCCGCGCCATCGGTTCGACGGCGGCGGGCGTGTCCAGCGAGACCTGGCGGGCGACGAGCGTGCTGCCCTCGCGCGCCGGGTCGACACGGCCGAGCAGCTTCCCGCCCGACAACAGTGGCATCGCGAAGTACCCGTAGATCCGCTTGGGCTTGGGGACGTACGCCTCCAGGCGGTGGGTGAAGCCGAAGATCCGCTCGGTGCGGGCCCGCTCCCAGATGAGTGAGTCGAACGGCGAGAGCAGAGTCGTACGATGCCGCCCGCGCGGGACGCTCGCCAGGGCCTCGGGGTCGGCCCAGGCGGGCTTCGCCCAGCCCTCGACCGTCACCGGCACCAGCCCGGAGTCCGCGATCACCGCGTCGACCTGCTCGCCCTTGATCCGGTGGTAGTCCCCGATGTCCGAGCGCGTGCCCACTCCGAGCGACTGCCCCGCGAGCCGTACGAGCCGGCGCAGGCACTCGGCGTCGTCCAGGTCGTCGTGCAGCACCTCGTCGGGAATGGCGCGCTCCGCGAGGTCGTACACCCGCTTCCAGCTCCGGCGCTCCGTGCACACCACCTCGCCGTGCATCAGCGCCCGCTCGACCGCGACCTTCGCCTCGGACCAGTCCCACCACTCGCCGCCGTTCTTGGCGCCGCCCAACTCGGTGGCCGTGAGCGGGCCTTCGGCCCGCAGCTGCTTGATCACGGCGTCGTACGCCCCGTCGGACAGCTCGTGGTGCCAGTGCGGCCGGGCGCGGTAGGCACGGCGGCGGAAGGCGAAATGCGGCCATTCCTCGACCGGGAGGATGCAGGCGGCGTGCGACCAGTACTCGAAGGCGTGCGGCCGGGGCGGGGCGTCGGCGGTCGGCGCCGGCGTCCAGTACGACTCCTCGACCGTCCTGCGGCCCACCGCGCCCAGCCGCGCGTACGGAATCAGCTCGTGCGAGCGCGCGAGCACCGAGATCGTGTCCAGCTGCACGGCCCCGAGATGGCGCAGCACGCCGCGCACGCCGCCCCGGCGGTCGGGGGCCCCGAGGAACCCCTGGGCGCGCAGGGCGATGCGGCGGGCTTCGTCGGCGGACAGCTCGGCGGCGGGGGGCGGCACAGTGGTCATGCCCCGAACGATAGACGGCGGCACTGACAGTCGGCCGGGGCCGATGATCGTCGCCGTCAGCGACGCGCGGGCAGATACGGGTGCCTGGACGGCAGGCCCAGATCGGACGGCAGGAGCGCGCCGATCCAGGCGTCACGCGTCGTCTCCTTCATGAGGAGGGCGGCGCGCAGGGTGCCCTCCAGCGCGAAACCGGCCTTCAGCGCGACGGCCCGCGAGGCCTCGTTGCCGACCTCGGCCCGCCACTCGACGCGTTCGGCGTCCAGCTCGGTGAACATCCAGCGGGTGAGGGCGCGCAGCGCCTCCGTCGTATAGCCGAGGCCGCGGTGCTCCTTGACCGTCCAGAAGCCGACCGCCCACACACCGGACTCGCCGTGGGCGTTGACCGAGGCCAGCAAGGGGCCGCCGCCGACCGGCTCGACCGCGAAGACGAAGTTGCTCCCGGCCCGCCACATGTCCGGGACCATCCGCTCGATGAAGTGCTCGGCGTGCCGCCTTTCGTACGGAGAGGGGATCGTCGTCCACCGCTGGACGTCGGGATCCTGGCAGGCCGCGTACACCGCCTCGATGTCGTCCGGGACCAAGGGGCGCAGCCGCAGACGCTCCGTGATCAGGGTGGTGCTGGAGGGGGTGGCCGACAGTGTGGCCGAGAGGGTGGTCGAGGCGTCCGGAGGGGCGGACCCGGGGGTGAGTGGCTCCATGGGGGGAGTGTGGTGACCGGGGTTCCCCGGCGCGAGCGCTTTTCGTACCTCACCGGCACCTTCCGCGCCTCCCGCGCGTTCTCATTGCGGGTGACAGGAGGCAGGCGTCACGTGGACCTCCCGAGGCGGCCGGGTCCTCGCTTACGATGGCCGTTGCGGTGGGGTCGGCCCGCCGCGCCCGCGCCAGTGTCCGTTACCAGACCCAGTGCCAGGCCCGACCGGCAAGGAGACCAACCTCAGTGTCCGTCTTCAACAAGCTCATGCGTGCAGGCGAAGGCAAGATCCTGCGCAAACTGCACCGCATCGCGGACCAGGTCAACTCCATCGAAGAGGACTTCATCGCCCTCTCCGACGCCGAGTTGCAGGCCCTCACCAAGGAGTACAAGCAGCGTTACGCCGACGGTGAGACCCTTGACGACCTGCTCCCCGAGGCCTTCGCGACCGTCCGTGAGGCGGCCAAGCGAGTGCTCGGCCAGCGCCCCTACGACGTCCAGCTCATGGGCGGCGCGGCGCTGCACCTCGGCTATGTCGCCGAGATGAAGACCGGTGAGGGCAAGACTCTCGTCGGCACGCTGCCCTGTTACCTGAACGCGCTGTCCGGCGACGGCGTCCACGTGATCACGGTCAACGACTACCTGGCTGAGCGCGACTCCGAGATGATGGGCCGGGTCCACAAGTTCCTGGGCCTCTCCGTCGGCTGCATCCTCGCCAACATGTCGCCCGCGCAGCGCCGCGAGCAGTACAACTGCGACATCACGTACGGCACGAACAACGAGTTCGGCTTCGACTACCTCCGCGACAACATGGCGTGGTCCCAGGAGGAGCTCGTCCAGCGCGGTCACAACTTCGCGGTCGTGGACGAGGTCGACTCGATCCTGGTCGACGAGGCCCGTACGCCGCTGATCATCTCCGGTCCCGCCGACCAGGCCACGAAGTGGTACGGCGACTTCGCCAAGCTGGTGACCCGGCTCACCAAGGGTGAGGCGGGCAACCAGCTCAAGGGCATCGAGGAGACCGGCGACTACGAGGTCGACGAGAAGAAGCGCACCGTCGCGATCCACGAGTCCGGCGTCGCGAAGGTCGAGGACTGGCTGGGCATCGACAACCTCTACGAGTCGGTGAACACCCCGCTCGTCGGTTATCTGAACAACGCCATCAAGGCCAAGGAGCTCTTCAAGAACGACAAGGACTACGTCGTCATCGACGGCGAAGTCATGATCGTCGACGAGCACACCGGCCGTATCCTCGCGGGCCGCCGCTACAACGAGGGCATGCACCAGGCGATCGAGGCGAAGGAAGGGGTGGACATCAAGGACGAGAACCAGACGCTCGCCACGATCACCCTCCAGAACTTCTTCCGCCTCTACGACAAGCTGTCCGGCATGACCGGTACGGCCATGACCGAGGCCGCCGAGTTCCAGCAGATCTACAAGCTGGGCGTCGTGCCGATCCCGACGAACCGGCCGATGGTCCGGGTCAACCAGCCCGACCTGATCTACCGCACCGAGGTCGCGAAGTTCGCGGCGGTCGTCGACGACATCGCCGAGAAGCACGAGAAGGGCCAGCCGATCCTGGTCGGCACGACCTCCGTGGAGAAGTCCGAGTACCTGTCGCAGCAGCTCTCCAAGCGGGGCGTGCAGCACGAGGTGCTCAACGCCAAGCAGCACGACCGTGAGGCGCCGATCATCGCCCAGGCCGGGCGCAAGGGCGCGGTGACCGTCGCCACGAACATGGCCGGCCGCGGTACGGACATCAAGCTCGGCGGCAACCCCGACGACCTCGCCGAGGCGGAGCTGCGTCAGCGCGGGCTCGACCCGGTGGAGCACGTCGAGGAGTGGGCCGCCGCGCTGCCCGCGGCGATGGAGAAGGCCGAGGAGGCGGTGAGGGCGGAGTTCGAGGAGGTCGTGGACCTCGGCGGGCTGTACGTCCTCGGTACGGAGCGTCACGAGTCGCGCCGTATCGACAATCAGCTCCGTGGTCGTTCCGGCCGTCAGGGCGACCCGGGCGAGTCCCGGTTCTACCTGTCGCTGGGCGACGACCTGATGCGGCTGTTCAAGGCGCAGATGGTCGAGCGCGTCATGTCGATGGCGAACGTCCCGGACGACGTGCCGATCGAGAACAAGATGGTCACCCGGGCGATCGCCTCGGCGCAGTCGCAGGTGGAGCAGCAGAACTTCGAGACGCGTAAGAACGTCCTGAAGTACGACGAGGTGCTCAACCGGCAGCGTCAGGTCATCTACGGCGAGCGCCGCCGGGTCCTGGAGGGCGAGGACCTCCAGGAGCAGATCCGGCACTTCATGGGCGACACGATCGACGACTACATCGGCCAGGAGACGGCGGAGGGCTTCGCCGAGGAGTGGGACCTGGAACGGCTGTGGGGCGCGTTCAAGCAGCTCTACCCGGTGAAGGTCACCGTCGAGGACCTGGAAGAGGCGACAGGGGACCGCGCGGGCATCACGGCGGAGTTCATCGCCGAGTCCATCAAGGACGACGCGCACGAGCAGTACAACGAGCGCGAGAAGTCGCTGGGCCCGGACGTGATGCGTGAGCTGGAGCGGCGCGTCGTGCTGTCCGTACTGGACCGCAAGTGGCGTGAGCACCTCTACGAGATGGACTATCTCCAGGAGGGCATCGGCCTGCGCGCGATGGCGCAGAAGGACCCGCTGGTCGAGTACCAGCGCGAGGGCTTCGACATGTTCACCGCCATGATGGAAGGCATCAAGGAGGAGTCCGTCGGCTACCTGTTCAACCTGGAGGTCCAGGTCGAGCAGCAGGTCGAGGAGGTCCCGGTGCAGGACGCGGCGGAGCGTACGTCGCTGGAGAAGGCGGACGCGGGTGCCCGTGCGGGCGGTGCGCGTCCGGAGATCCGGGCCAAGGGCCTGGAGGCTCCGCAGCGGCGGGACCGGCTGCACTTCTCCGCGCCGACGGTGGACGGTGAGGGCGGCGTCGTCGAGGGCGACTTCGAGAGCAACGGCGGGGCGGACCGTACGGAGGCGGGTGCGGGCACGACTCGCGCGGAGCGGCGCAAGGCGCAGAAGGGCGGGGGGCGGCGCCGCAAGAAGTAGGCGGCCCCGCGCGGGCACGTTTGCCGCGGAGCGGAGCGGATGTGACGGCCGGGTTCGGACACGAGGTGTCCGGGCCCGGCCGTCGTTTTGTGCGGGCGGGTGTGGGGTGCGCCGGGTCCGTCCGGTGGCCGGCTCGTCCTCAAACGCCGGACGGGCTGGGTGGGGTCTGCCGGTGGTGGGTGTGTCCTCAAACGCCGGACGGGCTGGGTGCCCGCCGGGCGGGTTGAGGATGTGGCCGTCGGT
>NZ_JARJHW010000133.1:0-20147 GCF_040560175.1 Streptomyces panacea | reverse complement strand
CCTCCCCCTCACCGAACCCGTGGGACCCGTGGGACCCGTGGGACGCGCTGCGCCGCGCCGCGCCGCTGCTCCCCGTCCTGGCGGTCGTGGCGCTCCTCGCCGTCCCGGTGGCGGGCACCTCCGGGGACGGATCGGCCGGTTCCGGGACGGTGGCCGACGCCGCGTCCGCGCTGCTGGTCGTCTTCTGTCTCGTACGGGCGCTGCGCGACCGCGCCCGGCCGCTGACCCGAACGGCCGCGCTGGTCCTGGGACTTCCGGTGTTCGGGGTGTGCGCCGCCGCGATCACCTCGTACGACCCCGCGTCCAGCCTGCCGGGCGTGGCGCGCTACCTCCAGATCTTCGTGCTGGTGCCTGGCGCGCTGCTGCTGCTCATCAGGAACCGCCGGGACTTCCGGCTCGTCGCCTGGTCGATGGTGGCCCTCGCGCTGGTGCAGGGGCTCATCGGCGTCGTCCAGTACCTGACCGGCACCGGCGCCTCGTACATGGGTGAAGACGTCCGCGCGGTCGGGACGTTCGGCCCCACCGACGTGATGGGCATGGCCACCGTCGTCTCGTACGGCCTGGTCGCCGCCGTCGGCCTCGCCCTGGGCGCGGGGACGGGACCGGAGGGTCGACCGGACGTGCCGCGCGGACAGCGCGCCGCCGCGCTCGGCTGCGCCGCACTGCTGTTCCTGCCGCTCGTGCTCTCCTTCAGCCGGGGCGCGTGGATCGCGACGGTGGCGGCCGTCACGCTGCAACTCGCGCTCTCCGGGCTGCGCCGCGCGGCCCGGGTCGCGCTCGTGGCGGCGGCGCTCGGCGTCGTCCTCGTCGGCGGGCTCGGCATCGGCTCGCAGATGGTCTCCGACCGGCTCGGCAGCATCACCGAGGTCACCGAGGCGCCCGACCGGTCGGTCACCGACCGGTACACGATGTGGGCGGCGGCGGCCGGGATGTGGCGCACCGACCCGGTCACCGGCGTCGGGCTGAAGGCATTCCCCGCCTACCGCGACAGCCACTCCTCGATCGCGCTGTCGTCGGGCAGCGACACGGCCGGCGCGGGGATGGGCTTCCACCGCCAGCCACTGCTCTCGCCGCACAACATGTATCTGCTGATCCTCAGCGAGCAGGGACTCGTCGGCCTGCTCGCACTGGCCGGGAGCTGGGCGGCGCTGCTGGTCCTCGCGCTGCGGCGACTGCCCGGCGCGCGGCGCGGACGTACGGGCGTCGACTGCGCGCTCGTCGGTGTCGGACTGCTGGTCTGGCAGTTGGTGGACTTCGGTTACGCGGACATCGGCGGGCCCTCCACGGTGCTGACCGCCGTCGTGCTCGGTCTGGCCGCGTGGTGGGCGCTCGACCGGCGGGCCGACGGCGCGGAAGGCGTCGGGGGAGCCGGCGACGCCCGGGGGGTCGGTGCGGCATGAGCGACCTGACCGGCGCGACACAACTGCCGCCCGCGGAGCCGGGGACGGCGGCCGAGCCCGCAGTCCCCGGCCGCCGCCCACCGCCCGCGCCCGCATCTACGCCTATGCCCGCACCCGCATCGACGCCTACGCCCGCACCCGCGCCTGTGCCCACATCCACGCCCGCTGTCGCCCCCGCGTCACCGCCCGCCGGGATGCCGCCCGACAAGAAGGCCGATGCCGCGACGGCCGACCCGGACAGCGGTCGCGGTGCCTATCTCTCCAACCGCTTCCTCGCCCGCGCGGCCCTCCTGACCGCCCTCCTCACCGCCGCCGGCGCGCTGCTCGGGCTCGTACGCGACCAGACCATCGCCCATCTCTACGGGGCCGGCCCCGGTACCGACGCGTTCCTCGTCGCCTGGACCGTTCCCGAGGTCGCGTCGACGCTGCTCATCGAGGACGCGATGGCGCTCATCCTCGTACCCGCCTTCAGCCTCGCGCTCGCGCGCCGGGCCGCCCAGGGGCCACTCCTGGCCGACTCACCGCCCGACAGCGGGTCGATGCACGACCGCGACCCCGTGCACGCCCTGCTGCGTACGACCCTGCCGGGTCTGCTGCTCGCGCTCAGCGCGGGCGCCGTCCTGCTGATGCTGGCGGCGCCCTGGGTCGTCGCCGTGCTGGCCCCGGGCCTCCCGGACACCCAACTGGCCGTCGACTGCACCCGGTTGACGGCCACCTGCGCCTTCAGCTTCGGCATCGCCGGGTACTGCAGCGCCGCGCTGCGGGCGCACGGCAGCTTCGTACCGCCCGCGATGATCTACGTCGCGTACAACATCGGCATCATCGCCACGATGCTGATCCTCAGCGACCGGCTGGGCGTGCGGGCGGCGGCGGCCGGGGTCGCCGTCGGCGGCGTCCTGATGGTCCTCGTCCAGGCGCCGGTCGTGCTGCGCCGACTGCGCGAGCGCCGCGCGACGGCGGAACGGGAACGGACCCCGGCAGACGAACCGGCGGACGAACCCTCCGGCGAGCAGCCCGGCGGCGCCGGTCGCCCGCTCGTCGCCCTCGGGCTCCTCGCCCCCGTCATCGTCTTCGCCCTCACCCGCCAGTCCCAGGTCCTCATCGAACGCTTCCTCGCCGCGCCCCTGCCCGCCGGCGCCATCTCGCACCTCAACTACGCGCAGAAGGTCGCGCAGATGCCGATGGTCCTGTCCCTCATGCTCTGCACGGTCACCTTCCCGGTCGTCGCGCGCGCCATGGCGGCCGGGGACACCGACCGGGCCAGGCGGCGCGTCGAGCGTGACCTCGCCCTCGCCGGTGTCATCGTGCTGGTGGGCGCCGCGACCGTCGTCGCGTGCGCCCCGCAGATCATCGAAATCCTCTTCCAACGCGGTGCCTTCGACCGGGCGGACACGGCGGACACCGCCGCCGTGATGCGTGTGTACGCACTGGGGCTGCTCGGCCACACCCTCGTCGGTGCCCTCGTCCGCTGCTACTTCTCCGCCGCCCGTCCCCTGTGGTTCCCGGCGCTCGCCATGCTCGTCGGCCTCGTACTCACCACCGCGGGCGGCGCCCTGCTCGTCGGCACCTGGGGCGTCCTCGGCATCGCGGCGGGCAACGCGCTGGGCATCACCGTTACGGCCGTACTGCTGCTGCACGGCGTCGCCCGCCACAGCGTCCCCGTGCGGGTCCGCCACATGACCGGGGGGCTCGTCAAACTCAGCGCCGCCGCCGCTGCCGCCACCGGCGCCGGATGGCTCTGCGGCGCCCTCATCACGGCACCCGTGCCGGCGGCGGCCGTCGCCTGCCTGGTGGTCGCCGCCGTGTTCCTCGTCATCGCCCGCGCCCTCCAGGCGCCCGAGATCGACTCCCTTGTCCGCTCCGCCACGAGAAAGCGCATCGATGTCCGCTGACACGGTCTCCGCAGGCCCCCTGTGGGCAGCCATGTACCACTCGATCACCGACTCGACCGACGACCCCTACCGCGTGACGGTCTCGCCCGGCCGGCTCGACCGGCAACTGCGCTGGATGCGCCGCCGCGGACTCACCGGCGTCAGCATGGAGCGCCTGCTGGTCGCCCGCGCGGAGGGCCGCGACGCCGGACTCGTCGGGCTCACGTTCGACGACGGTTACGCCGACTTCCTGACGAACGCCGTGCCCCTGCTGCACCGGTACGAGTTCACCGCCACCGTCTACGTGCTCCCCGGCCGCCTCGGCGGCACCAACGAATGGGACGGCCTCGGCCCGCGCAAGCCCCTCCTCACGGAGGACGGCATCCGCGAGGCATCGGCCGCGGGCATGGAGATCGGCTCGCACGGGCTGCGCCACACCGATCTCACCGAGGCCGACGACGCGCTGCTGAGCGAGGAGACGCGCGGCAGCCGGGAGGCGCTGAGCGCGATCACGGGCGGCGGGGTGACCGGCTTCTGCTATCCGTACGGCACGGTCGACGAGCGCGCCATGGCCGCCGTACGGGACGCCGGTTACCGGTACGCGGTCGGCATCAGCCCCGGCCCGCTCACCGGCCTGTTCGCCCTGCCGCGCGTCCACATCGGCCAGGAGGACACCGCGCCCCGGCTCTTCCTGAAGCGAGCGCTGCACGGCCGGCGCCGTGAGCCGGTCCCGTACGTCGCGTACCCCGGCCCCCGGACCGCCCGGACCGCCGTGAGCGAGGGCGGCGGCGCATGAAGGTGCTGCATGTCATCACCGGTCTCGGCATCGGCGGCGCCGAACAGCAACTGCGCCTCCTGTTGGGCAAGTTGCCCACCGACAGCGCCGTCGTCACGCTCACCAACCCGGGCGCCGTCGCCCGGGGCATCACCGCCGACGGCTTCCCCGTCACGGACCTCGGTATAAGGGGCAACCGCGACCTCGGCGCGCTGCCCCGGCTGACGCGGCTGATCAGGGACGGCCGCTACGACCTGGTCCACACGCACCTCTACCGTGCCTGCGTGTACGGACGCCTCGCCGCGCGCCTCGCGGGTGTCCGTACCGTCGTCGCCACCGAGCACTCGCTCGGCGCCGGCCAGATCGAGGGCCGCCCGCTGACCGTCGGCGCCCGCGCCCTCTACCTCGGCAGCGAACGCCTCGGCACGGCGACCGTCGCCGTCTCGACGACCGTCGCGCACCGGCTGCGCCGCTGGGGCGTACACCGGGACCGTATCCACGTCGTGCCCAACGGCATCGACGTGCCGCGCTTCGCCCACGACGAGACGGCCCGGCAGAAGGCGCGGGCCGAACTCGGCCTGCCGGTGGACGCGTTCGTGGTCGGCGGGGTCGGCAGGCTCAGTGCGGGCAAGCGCTTCGACACCCTCGTCAGGGCCGTCGCCGCGCTGCCCGCCGCCCGCCTCCTGCTCGTCGGCGAGGGTCCGGAGCGTGATCGACTGCGTTCCCTGGCGGCGGAGTTGGGCGCCGCCGACCGTGTGCTGCTGCACGGGGCGTGCGAGGACCCGCCACCGAAACCCGGCAGCGGCGGCGACACCGGGCCCGACCTGCCGTCACTCCTCGCCGCCATGGACCTCCTCGTGTCCACCTCCGGGGACGAGGCCTTCGGGCTCGCCGTGGTCGAGGGCCTGGCCGCCGGGCTGCCCGTCCTGTACGTCACCTGCCCCGCCCTGACGGACCTGCCCGCCGACGCGGCGCCCGGAGCGCGCCGGATCAGCGGGACGGCCACGGACCTCGTCGCCGAACTGACCACGTTCCAGAAACAGTTCACGGCCGGGGGCGGCTCCCACCGGCTGCCGGTACCGCCCGCCGCGCGCCACTACGACATCTCCCGCAGCGCCGAACAGCTGATGTCCGTCTACGACCACGCCCTGCGCCGGAACGGCGGCGCTCCCCAGCGCCCCGTCCGCCGCCCGGCCACCCCCGAGGAGTGAGTTCGACGATGACCGAGAACGAGAGCCGCACGGGCGCACGGCCCGGCCGCGCCCCGTCGAGGACGAGGGCCCTGTCCCTCTGGTGGATCGTGCCGGTCGGCGTCCTGATCGGGGCGCTCGCGGGCGGCGCGTACGGAACGTTCCGCACGCCGCAGTACTCCGCCACCAGCTACGTACTGGTCGTACCGACCGACAAGACCGACCCGGCCACCGCGCTCGGCTTCGCGCAGGCGTACGGGCGGGTCGCCTCGCAGGTCGCCGCCCTCGGCGACGCCCAGGTGTGGGCCGGGGTCTCCTCGAAGGTCCTCAGGGAGAACGTCACCACCGTCACCTCGCCTGACGCGCCGATGATCTCGGTGACCGCCACGTCGAGCGGCCGGCAGGCGGCCGTCAGCATGGCCGACGGCGTCGCGCGCTCGCTGGTGCTCAACGGCACACAGATGCAAGGCAGTACGAACGTACGGGTGGTCCAGTTCTCCCGCGCGGTCAAGCCCACCAGCCCCGTGTCACCGTCGGCGCCGCTGGCCGCGCTCGTCGGCGGCGCCGCGGGCGGACTGCTCGGCGGACTCGGTCTGCTGGTCCGCCCGAAGCGCCGCCAGGCCGCCGAGACGCACGCGACGGTTCCCGGTCCATCGACGGCACCCGTGCCGCAGACAGAAAGCGTGTGATGTCAACGGAATCGACCACCCAGCGCCGAGGGCCCGTCCGGCGGATCTTCGTGCGCGCGGGCACGGCCCCGGTCGCGCCCGTCGGCAGAGGCACCTTCACCGCACTGACCTCCGAGATCTGCCGGGACCCCGACCGGTTCGGCGCGCTCGCCGCCGAGTGGACCGCGCTCCACCGCCGCTCCGCCGCGGCCACCCCCTTCCAGAGCCACGCGTGGCTGCACTCCTGGTGGCTGTCGTACGGCGCCCCCGGGCGGCTCCGCGTCGTCCTCGTACGCCGTGGCGGCACTCTCGTCGCCGCTGCCCCGCTGATGCTGGTCCACCGGCCGTTCCCCGTCCTGGTCCAGCTCGGCGGCTCCATCTCCGACTTCTCCGACGTCCTGCTCGACGACGACTGCGCCGACAGCGCGGCCCAGGCGCTCGCGAAGGCCCTCGCCACCGCCGCGCGCACCGCCGTCATCGACCTCCGCGAGGTACGGCCCGGAGCCGCCGTCGAACGCGTCTACGACTGCTGGGACGGCGCGCGCGACCGGCTGACGGACTCACTCTGCCTCGAACTGCCCGCCGTCCCCATGGACGAACTGCTCGGCCGTCTCCCGTCGTCCCGCGCCCAGCGGGCCAGGGCCAAGATCCGCAAGATCGACTCGCTCGGCATCGAGGAACGCGTCGTGCCCGTGGACGAGATCCCGACCGCCGTCGAACGGCTTCTCCATCTGCACCGGCTCCAGTGGCAGGGGCGCGGCGTCACTCCCGAACACCTCAGCGCGCGCTTCGCGGAGCATCTGACCCGCTCGGTGCGGTCCATGGTCGAGTGCGGCGACGCGACGGTCACCGAATTCAGGCTCGCGGGCGAGGTGGTGGCCGCCGACCTCACCCTGATGTCACCGCGGCTCGCGGGCGGTTATCTGTACGGCGCCGACCCGGCGCTGCGCGACCGCAAGGTCGACGTCGCCACCATGCTGCTGCGTGAGAGCGCCCGGCGTATCAGCGTGGACGGGCGTACGACGCTGAGCATGCTGCGCGGCAACGAGCCGTACAAGCACCACTGGCGCCCGGAGCACGTCTGCAACCAGCGGCTGCTGCTGGCACGCGGGCTGCTGGCCCCGTCACTGCGGCTGGTCGCCGCCCGCGCCGCCGCGCGCGGCCGGGCGGCCGTCCTGGTCAACGAGCGGCTGCCCGCGATGAAGGCAGGTCTGGCGAAGCGGACGCGCCGCGGCGACGGCAAGGAATGACCCGGAACGTGCCCCGGGCCAGGCCCTCGCCGCCGCCGCGATGACGACCGGTCAGGAAAGCCAGCGCTCCCAGCCGGCGAAGCGGAGGCAGACCTTCTTCCCGAGCAGGGTCTCGATCCAGGAACTGAGCGTCAGAGCCTTGCAGTTCGAGGGCGCCGCGGGCTTCTCCGGGGTGCTGGGCTCGGGCTTGGGCCCCGGGGGCGTGCTCGGCCCCGGGACGGGCGTGACCGGCGGGGTCGGTGGGGTGCTCGGC
Source organism: Streptomyces panacea (assembly GCF_040560175.1). NCBI lineage: Bacteria > Bacillati > Actinomycetota > Actinomycetes > Kitasatosporales > Streptomycetaceae > Streptomyces > Streptomyces panacea. The sequence continues at coordinate 12,740 of NZ_JARJHW010000133.1, read as the reverse complement.
TCGGGTTCGGGCCGCGGCTCGGGCTTCAGCCCGTACATCGCCGTACGGAACACCTTCGAGGTCCGCGGATTCTCGGCGCACCGCCAGACGCCGTGCGGGCAGTAATCCGTGAGCGTGTGATACATCGGCCGGTGCTTCTGGATCCACTTGAGCATGCCCCGCATGTATTCGGGGTTGTCGCCGTTACGGAAGAGGCCCCACTCCGGATAGGAGATCACCTTTCCATGTTCAGCGGCGAACTCCACATGCCGGCGGAGTCCGAACGGCTCACTCACCTGCTCGTCGAACGTCTGTCCCGACGGCTGGTCGTAGGAGTCCATCCCCATGATGTCCACGACGTCGTCGCCCGGATAGCACTCGGTCCAGGCAATGGCGTCCCTTCCGCGGTTCGGAGCGAAATCGAAACGGAACTCCTGGCCGGGCACCGCCCGCATGGCGCCGACGATCCGCTTCCAGTACGCCTTCCACGCCCGCGGGTCGGGGCCGCAGCGATGGGTGTACGTGGTGCCGTTCATCTCCCAGCCGAGTACGACGACCGTGTCCGGCACACCGAGCGAGACCAGCCGCTTCGCCAGGACCTCGAAGTGCCGGTCGTAGTCGCCCCGCGCGCCCCGTCGCAGCTCCTTGCGTACGACGTGGTCACGGACCCGGCCCTCGTTGCGTTCGAGCATGGGGACGTTGAGCACGAACATCCGGTCGGCGCGGGCCTTCTTCCACTCGGCCCAGTCCCGCACGAAGCTCGGGCTGCCCTCGATGTTGGACCACACGTCGCCCGGGAGGTACGTGTGCCCGACCCGCAGTTCCGTACCGCCGAGCCACTTCTCCATGGCGGCGATACGGCGGACGCCCTCGGGACCGTAACCGAGGTACGCGCCGGCCGCCGGTGATTTCACTTCCGGTGGCGCGGGACTGCCGGGAGCGTCCGGACCGGCGGCGTAACTCGCCATCGGCAGCACGGAACCTGAAGCAAGGAGGCCGGCCGTGATGACACCCAGCCAGGTGCTGAACAGCCGTCGACGTCGATAGGACATATGTGCTCCTCATGGCGGGGACACGTTCCGTGCCGCACTGCCGCAAAAGTATTGCTAATGAGCCGATCGGGAATCCGGTCCGCCTTTTAACTAGACCGTTCGGGAATTTCACCCCCCGCATGGGTCATCGAAAATGAATGAAGGACAAACCGTGGTGAGCTTTGACATCGGCGTTCCCGCTGTGCTTGTGCGGCTCGACCGGAATCCGTTCCATCACGGAACCCTCGGCGCCGTCAGATCCCTCGGCCGGGCCGGAATCGCGGTGCACGCGGTGATCGAATCGCCCCGGAGCCCGGTCGCCCGATCCCGCTATCTGCGGAGTGCGACGGTGGCCGAGAAGGGGGAGGAACTGCACGGTCTGCTGCTGCGGATCTCGGAGCGGCTCGGCACCCCCGCCGTCCTCGTCCCCCTGGACGATCTGAGCGCGATCTCGGTCGCCCGGCTCGGCCCCCGGCTGGCCGGCCGCTATCTCCTGCCTGAACAGCCGTCAGGCCTGCCGGAGCGGGTCGCCGACAAGGTCGAGCTGGCCGCCATCTGCGGCACGCTCGGGCTGCCGCATCCCCGCACGGCCGTTCCCGGCGACCGCGAGGAGGCCGCGCGCGCGGCGTGGACGCTCGGGCTGCCCGTCGTCGCGAAATGGAGCAGGCCGTGGCTGCTGCCCGAGGGCTCCGGGCTGCGCAGCACCGTCGTGGTGCGCTCGCCGCGGGAGGCCAGGGAACTGTTCGCGCGGAGCGCGGAGGCGGGGAGCCGGCTGCTGCTCCAGGAACTGCTGCCGCGAGGGCGCGATCTCGACTGGTTCTTCCACGGCTACAGCGGCGGTGACGGCACCCTCCTGATGGGCGGGGCCGGACGCAAGGAACGGTCGTGGCCGGTGGCGGCCGGGCTGACGGCCGTCGGCCGATGGCTGCCCAACCCCGTCGTTGAGCGGCTGGCGGGCGAGGTGGTCGCCGCGCTCGGCTACCGGGGCATCGTCGATCTCGACTTCCGGCTCGACGCCGCCACCGGCGCGTACCACCTGCTCGACTTCAACCCGCGGCCCGGCGCCCAGTTCCGTCTCTTCACCGACCCGTCGGGCACCGACGTCGTACGGGCACTGCATCTGGACCTCACCGGGCGGCCCGTCCCGGCCCAGGTGCCCGCGTACGGCCGGACCTTCGTCGTCGAGAACTACGCGCTGCTGTCGGTGCTGTCCTCGGCCTGGCGCCGGGAGGGGCGTCCGGCACGGCGGTCCCGGCGCGTCCGGCGGATCCCGGCGGTGAGCAGGGAGACGGCGTGGTTCGCGCGGGACGACCCGAGGCCCGCGTACGCCATGACCGCGGCCTGGCTCCTGCGCGCGGCGCGCGGCGGCGCCCGCCGGCTGCGGCGCCGGCCCCGTACCGCGCCACCGCGGTCGCTCCTGCCCGGCGTACGCCAGCGGCGGCGCGCCCCGGACGGCACCACGCCTCCCGTCCCGCGCTGATCCACGCCGATCCGCGCGCCCACCAGACCCCGAGAGAACAGAGAGAGCGGCGAACTCCTATGCAGGACTTGGTAGTTGTGGGTGCCGGGCCGTACGGCCTGTCGATCGCCGCGCACGCGGCGGCGGCCGGCCTCCGGCCCCGGGTGTTCGGACGGCCGATGGCGGCCTGGCGGGACGGCATGCCGCCCGGGATGCTCCTGAAGTCGGAGCCGTGGGCGTCGAACCTGTCCGACCCCAAGGGCGCGTACGGGCTGGCGGCCTACGCCGCCGCCCAGGGAGTGGACGCGCGGCACGGCGTCCCCCTGCCGGTCGCCTTCTTCGCCTCGTACGGCCTCTGGTTCGCGGCACAGGCGGCGCCGCCGGTGGAGGAACGGACCGTCACCGCCGTACGGCCGTGTGCCGGGGGCGGGTTCGAGGTCACCGTCGACGACGAGGGGGTGGGCGGCGGTGAGACGTTCCTCGCCCGCACGGTAGTGCTGGCCGTCGGCGTCCGGCCCTTCACCGACGTCCCCGGCCCGCTGCGCGCCCTCCCGCCCGAGCGCGTGTCACACAGCGTCGACCACGCGGATCTGACGCGGTTCAAGGGCATGGACGTGACGGTCGTCGGGGCGGGCCAGGCCGCCCTGGAGACCGCGACGCTCCTCGCGGAGCAGGGGACGGCCGTACGGCTGGTCGCCCGGTCCCACGAGCTGAACTGGAACGCCCTCCCGCCGCCCATGGGACGCCCCTTCGGCGAGGCCGCCCGTGCCCCGCACACGGGCCTGGGCTGCGGCTGGACGAACTGGCTCTACGCGCGGACCCCCGGCGTCTTCCGCCGGCTCCCCGCGTCGACCCGGGCCCGCGTCTTCACCTCGGCGCTCGGCCCGGCCGGCGCCTGGTGGCTGCGGGAGCGGTTCGAGCGGGGGGCGGTGGAGGCCCGGCTGGGCGAGAGCGTCGCCGCCGCTGTCCCGGCCGACGGCCGGGTACGGCTCGACCTGGTCTCCACGCGCGGCTTCGTGGACGCCGTCACGACCGACCACGTCATCGCCGCCACCGGTTTCACCCCGGGCCTGGACCGGCTCGGCCTGCTCGACGAACGGCTGCGCCGGAACCTGCGCACGGTGGGCGCGAGCGCCGCCCCGGAGACGGACACCGTCTTCGAGACCTCGCACCCCGGTCTCTTCGTGACGGGTCTGCTGAGCGCTCCGTCGTTCGGCCCGTCGATGCGCTTCGTGTTCGGCGCGACGTACACGGCGGGCCGGGTGGTACGGGGGGTGCGACGGCGCCTGGGAACGGGCCCCCGGCAGACACAGCCGGGGGAACCTCGCGAGACACTGCCGGCCGGTGTGGCGCAGACGAACTGGATGGAACGCTTCTGATGCCCGCCCGGCGCGGTCCCCGATCGCCGGATGACGCTCCACGCGGCGCGGTCCGGCGAATCGGGGGACGTACAGGTCACGTCTGCGGGCGGGACTTCGCGGACACGCTCTAGCGGCGCGACGTGGCGTGGCTGCGGCGGTAGAGGATGCCGCCGCCGATCAGCAGTCCGGCGCTCATACCGGCGGCCGCGAGCAGGTTCGCGTCCGAGCCGGTCGTGGCCAACTGGGCCATGACGTCACTCTCTTCGACGGGCCGCGGCTGCTCCGGGAGCTGCGGGTGGTGGTCGACCGGCACGGCCGGGGGCTCGACGGAGCGGTCACCGGGCGGGGTCGACGGGTCGCGCGGGTCGTTCGGATCGATCGGGGCGGGCGGACGCACCGGGTTGTGCGGGGTCACACCGTCGTCGTCGTTGGCGCAGGTGTTGCCGAAGGCCGGGTTCAGCACACCGACCAGGTCGACGCTGTTGCCGCAGGCGTTCAGGGGGATGTCGAGCGGGGCCTGGAGGAGATTGCCCGACAGCAGACCCGGCGAGTTGGTCGCGGCGCCGGCCGCCGACGAGCCGCCGTGGTCGTCGCGGCTGTGGTGGTGTGCGCCCTTCGCGGGTGCCGAACCGCCACCGTGCTCACGGGGGTTCGCGCCGTGCGTCGAGCTGTCGGCGGTGTCGTGGCCGGTACGCGACGGGCCGGCCTGCGGCGCCTGGGCGGGCACCGCGTGGGTCGCGGGCTCGGCGCGCGGGGCGACGGGCTTGGCGTGGGCCGGACGGTGCGTGGGCCCCGCCTGCGCACCGGACGAGTTGCCGCAGCTGTTGCCCGCGGCGGGGTTGACCACGCCGATGGGATTCACCGTGTTGCCGCAGACGTTGACCGGGACCTCGATGGGCGCCTGGACGCTGTTGCCCGACAGCAGGCCCGGTGACCCGGCGGCGGTGGCGGCGCTGTCGGTGGCCGCGGCGTATCCGCCGGTCATGGACAGCACGCTCGACGCCGCAGCGGCGGTGAGCAGTCCTTTGCCGATGAGTTCTCGCATCTGGTTTTCTCCTGATATCGCCGGTGTGTCGCCGGTGCGTCGGTCTGTCTGTGTCGACGTATGCGTGTCGACCGAGGCCGGTCCCGAGGCGCGTATCGCCGTACGCGGTCGGGACCGGCCCAGGGGGGACGCCCCGGAGGGCGCCTCGGTGCGCCTCAGCGCACTTCCGTGCGTGTTACTTGTTGATGCAGGTGTTGCCGAAGGACGGGTTCAGCAGGCCGATGATGCTGATGCTGTTGCCACACACGTTGACGGGCACGTGCACGGGGATCTGGACGAGGTTGCCGGACAGGACGCCCGGGGAGTTCGACGCGACACCCTGCGCGCCCGCGTCGGCGACGGCCGGCGACGCGGCGCCGACCGCCAGGAGAACGCCCGCCACGATGGTGGCTGCCTTCTTGGCATTCATGGTTTGAGTCCTTTCCGCAGCGGGGTTGCGCGCACGGCTCTGATGCCGCGCGAACACGGCTGTCTCAGCCCGCACCGCCGTTGCGGGAACTCCAACGAGTACGCGCTTACGAGGAAACTGCCCTGATTTGTGGCCTTTGTTGGTTCACCCGATCGCCACGGGAATTGACGTTTCTTCGGGCCGAGAAGGCGTTGATATGACACTGAGGTCGGCCGGGGCGAATTCGCCCCGGCCGACCTCAGTCGGCCCCGAAGAGGCGCCGTGGCGGCAGTGGCTGTCAGCCGTTGCCCACACCGTTCGCCGAGAGGATCGGGATGTCCTCCAGGATGTGCGAGAGGGGCTCGTCGCCCTTCGCCTGCGTCGAGTTCTCGACGCACTGCTGGTTCTGCGGGGAGGACAGGACGTTGATGTCCTGAACCGCGATCGGGATGCCACCCACGAGCGAGCCGAGGTTGGCCTTGGCCGGGAGGCCGATGCAGGGCTTGTTGAGCGTGCCCTGGACGAGCGCCAGTTGCGGGCTCATGTGCCCGTGGGTCTCCGAGTTGCCGAACGACTGCTTGGCGCCGTTGCCGCTGAGCGACGTGGTGCCGGTGTCGTTGCCGACGGCGAGCGCGGGCGACGCCGCCGCGGCGGAAGCGCCGACGACGGACGCGGTGATCGCCGCAGCCGCCATAATCTTCTTGATCACGGTTAGGTTCCTTTTCTCAAGAAATGCAGGTGGTGCGGCCTGCCCAACCGGATGTCCCGGGTTTGGTTCCGCTGCTTCACCCGTTCGGATTGCGGGGCGTGCGCGGGCTGATTGAGTGCCTAATGGGCTGTTGGAGTGAAGTCCGATAACTAAACCGGGGGAATCTAGTTGCTCATGGCGCCCCGGGGACTTTGGGGCATCATTCAGAAGGGGACTCATTGTGATCAAGAAGGTTATGGCCACCGCGGCCGTCGCTGCTTCCGTCGTCGGCATGTCGGCCATGGCGGCGCCGTCCGCTTTCGCCGTCGGTGACGACACCGGCACCACCTCGCTCAGCGGCAACGGTGCCCTTCAGTCGTACGGCAACTCGGCGACGTACGGGAACATGAGCCCGCAGATGGCGCTCATCCAGGGCTCGCTCAACAAGCCCTGCATCGGTCTCCCGGCCAAGGTCAACGCCGGTTCCCTGCTGGGCGTCGTGCCGATCTCGGTCCAGGACGTCAACGTCCTGTCCTCCCCGCAGAACCAGCAGTGCACCGAGAACTCGACGCAGGCGAAGGGCGACGAGCCCCTGTCGCACCTCCTGAACGACATTCCGATCCTGTCCGCCAACGGTGCGGGCAACGGCTGATATCGCCGCCGTTCAAGTGTCGCCGGGCCACCGCCGAATTCGGCGGTGGCCCGTTCGTTTTCACGCTCGTGGCGACAAGGCGACGCGCCGGTATGCCTTATGGGCCGTTCGAGGGAACGGGCGCAACCAAACGTCGCGTGGCGAGTTGAACAAATCGGCGCTCCACCGGTGGAGTCCGACTTTCCGGAAAGGCAACAAAATGAACAAGCTGTGGGCTACCGCTGCGGTAGCGGCCACAATGGTCGGCGGCCTCGCCGCCACCGCCTCGCCGGCGCTGGCGCTGGGTAACGACACGGGCACCACCTCGCTCAGCGGCAACGGTGCGGAGCAGGAGTTCGGCAACTCGGAGACCCACGGGGACAAGAGCCCGCAACTGGCGCTCGTCCAGGGCACGCTCAACAAGCCCTGCATCGGCCTGCCGGTCAAGGCCAACGTCGGCTCGCTCATCGGCTTCATCCCGGTCGCGGTCCAGGACATCAACGTCCTGTCCTCCCCGCAGAACCAGCAGTGCACCGAGAACTCGACGCAGGCGAAGGGCGACGAGCCCCTCTCGCACATCCTGGAGGACATCCCGATCCTCTCGGCGAACGGTGTGGGCAACCACTGACGTTCCCCACGGAGCCCGGTCCGGCAGCTCGGCTGCCGGACCGGGCTCCGTCGTGTGCGGGGGCCGGCCCTCAGCCCAGCGGCTTGGCGAGGCAGACGCTCAGCGGGTCGTTCCGGTAGTGGCCGAACTTCGAGCAGTCCGTGTAGCCGCTGGACCGGTAGAGCGCGATGGCCTCCGGCTGCTTGGTGCCGGTCTCCAGCACCATCCGGGTACGGCCCGCCGCGCGGGCGCTCTCCTCCAGCCGGGCGAGGATACGGCGGGCCAGTCCCAGGCCGCGGGCCTCCACCGTCACGTACATCCGCTTGATCTCGGCGTCGCCGTCCGAATAGCCCTCCTCGTTGGTCTCCTGCGAGCGCCACCCGCCGGAGGCGATCGGGCGCTCGCTGGCACCGTCGGAGTCGTAGGCGAGGAAGTAGACGCCGCCGGGCGGGTCGAACATCCGGGGGTGGAGGACGGTGGCGTCCCCCTCGCTGCTGTAGCGCGCCGCGTATTCGAGCTGGACCTCGGCGTCGAGCTTCACGGCGTCGGGGTGGTCGTAGGGGAGCTGACGTATCTGGATGGCCACGGCATCGATCGTAGAGCCTGGGTAAAGTGCCGGGATGCTCACTGTGACTTCCGTGAATGTGAACGGGCTCCGCGCCGCCGCGAAGAAGGGCTTCGTGGAGTGGCTGGCCGGGACCGGGGCCGATGTGGTCTGCCTCCAGGAGGTGCGCGCCGAGGAGGACCAGCTCACCGAGGCGGTGCGTGAGCCCGAGGGGTGGCACACGGTCTTCGCCCCGGCGGCGGCCAAGGGCCGTGCGGGCGTCGCTCTCTACTCGCGGCGGGAGCCGGAGCGGGTGCGGATCGGATTCGGCAGCGCGGAGTTCGACACGAGCGGGCGGTACGTCGAGATCGACCTGCCCGGCGTGACGGTGGCCAGCCTCTATCTGCCGTCGGGCGACGTGGGCACCGAGCGACAGGACGAGAAGGTCCGGTTCATGGACGAGTTCCTGACGTACCTCGGCGGCCTCAAGGAGCGCGCCGCGGCGGACGGCCGGGAGGTGCTGGTCTGCGGCGACTGGAACATCGCGCACCAGGAGGCCGACCTCAAGAACTGGAAGGCCAACCGCAAGGAGTCCGGCTTCCTGCCCGAGGAGCGCGCGTGGCTGACCCGGGTCTTCGACGAGGCGTCGTACGTGGACGTGGTCCGCGCCCTGCACCCGGATCAGACCGGGCCGTACAGCTGGTGGTCCTACCGGGGGCGCGCGTTCGACAACGACACGGGCTGGCGCATCGACTACCACGTGGCGACGGCGGGGCTGGCGGAGCGCGCGGTGAAGGCGTGGGTGGAACGGGCGGCGACGCACGACGAGCGCTGGAGCGACCACGCGCCGGTGAGCGTGGTCTACGAACTGGGCTGAGCCGGCTTGTTCCGGAGGCGGCGGTCCATCGCCATCGAGAGTTCCGCGTCCACCACGCTCTTGGCGAGGGGGCGCAGGGTCTCGGGGGAGGTGGTGGCCGCGTGGGTCCGGAACGTGGTCGCGAAGAGGTCGGCCAGGGCCTCCGCGTGGGCGCGGACCTCGCGGGCCGCTTCGAAGACCGCTGACAGGGGGACGCCCTCGCGGACCAGGGCGGCGGAGACGTCCAGGAGGCGGCGGCTGATGTGGACGAGGTCTTCGCCGTCGGTGGCGAGGTAGCCGAGTTCGAGGGCGGTGGCCAGGTTCTCCGCCGTGACCTCGCCCTCGAAGTGGTCGGCCAGCTCCTCGGGGGTGAGGCGGACGGGCGTTTCCTCGGTCGGTTCGCCGAGGCCCAGGACCTCGCCCACGTCGCGGCCGCTCTCGAAGGCGGTGGCCAGGTCGGCGATGCCGTTGAGGGTGTGGCCGCGTTCCAGGAGGGCGGCGATCGTGCGGAGTCTGGCCAGATGGTGGCTGTCGTACCAGGCGATCCGGCCCTCCCTGCGGGGCGGCGGGATCAGGCCGCGTTCACGGTAGAAGCGCACCGTACGCACCGTGAGGCCGGCCGCGTCGGCCAGCTCCTTCACGCGGTACTCGCGGACTTCCTCCCGCACTTCCCTCCGCGCTTCGTGCCGCACCTCGTCGTGCGCTTTCCCCTGGTCGGACATGGCGGTCAGCCTATGTCCTTGTACCGGCGGTAACTTTTCTCGTTCGACCCCTACCCGCGAGTAAGGAGCTGCCCTACCCTCCCAACAGTGCCAGTGATTACTGGCGCGGTTCGGTGTGGGCACTCCGGCGGGAGGCGGCGGCATGGCCAAGCACGAGCACGTACGGGTGGCGGTGATCGGATCCGGATTCGGTGGCCTGGGGGCCGCCGTCCGGCTGCGTCGCGACGGGATCACCGACTTCGTCGTCCTGGAACGGGCCGACTCGGTCGGCGGGACATGGCGCGACAACAGCTATCCGGGCTGTGCGTGCGACGTGCCCTCGCACCTCTACTCGTTCTCCTTCGCGCCCAACCCCGACTGGCCGCGCACCTTCTCCGGCCGGCGGCACATCCGCGCGTACCTGGAGCACGTCGCCGACACCTTCGGGCTCCGGCCGCACATCCGGCTGAATCACGAGGTGCGGCTGATGCGCTGGATCGCCGAGGAGGCGCACTGGGAGATCGAGACCACGCGCGGGATCATCACGGCGACCGTCGTGGTCTCCGCGACGGGGGCGCTGTCCGACCCGAAGGTGCCCGACGTGCCCGGCCTCGACTCGTTCCCGGGGAAGGTCTTCCACTCCGCGCGCTGGGACCACGGCTACGACCTGCGGGGCAAGCGCGTCGCGGTGGTCGGGACCGGTGCGTCGGCGATCCAGATAGTGCCGGCCGTCCAGCCCGACGTGGCGAGGCTGACGCTGTTCCAGCGGACCCCGCCGTGGGTGATGCCGCGCACGGACCGGGCGATCTCCGGGGCCGAGCGGTGGCTGCACAGGAAGGTGCCGGTCACCGGTACCGTGCGGCGGCAACTGCTCTGGGGGATAAGGGAGTTGCAGGTCCAGGCGTTCACCAAGCGGCCGAACGAGCTGGGGCTCGTGGAGCGCGTCGCCAAGGCCAATATCGCGCGGGCGATCAAGGACCCCGTTCTGCGGGCCAGGTTGACGCCCTCGTACCGGATCGGCTGCAAGCGGATCCTGCTGTCCAGTACGTACTATCCGGCGCTCGCGCGGCCCAATGTGGAGGTCGTCGCGTCCGCGCTGGCCGAGGTGCGCGGGTCGACCCTCGTGGCCGAGGGGGGCACCTCCCGGGCCGGAGGCTCTGGGGGAGGCGGCGAGACCGAGGTCGACGCGATCATCTTCGGGACGGGCTTCCATGTCACCGACATGCCCATCGCCGAGCGGGTGGTGGGCGCGGACGGCGTCACGCTCGCCGAGGCGTGGAAGGACGGCATGGCGTCGCTGCGCGGCGCGACTGCCGTCGGCTTCCCCAACTGGATGACCGTCGTCGGCCCGAACACCGGGCTCGGCAACTCCTCGATGATCCTGATGATCGAGGCCCAGCTCAGCTATCTCGGCGACTATCTGCGCGCGCTCGGCTCGCTCGGCGCGGGCGCCTCGCTCACTCCCAGGCCGGCGGCCGTCGAGTCCTGGAACCGCCGTGTGCAGGAGCGGATGAAGCGCACCGTGTGGAACACCGGCGGCTGCACCAGCTGGTATCTGGACGCCAACGGGCGCAACACCACGATCTGGCCGGGGACGACGACCGAGTTCCGCCGGGCGACGCGGGCCGTGGACCTGGGGGAGTACGACGTCGTCCGCGCGCCGGCGGCGGAGCCCCGCACCGGGAACCCCACCAAGGAGAGCGTCCGATGAGCCGAACCGTCCGCCCCGTCCCGCCCGTCCCGCCCGGCCACTCTGTCCCGCCGTTCCGTGAGATCACCGCGCGGTCCGCCGACGGCTCACGCCTGCACATAGAGGTGTACGGCTCCGAGGGGGCGCCCGCGATTGTCCTCATCCATGGGTGGACCTGCTCGACCCTCTTCTGGGCCGCGCAGACGGGCGACCTCGCCGCGGACCACCGCGTGATCGTCTACGACCAGCGCGGGCACGGCCGTTCGCCCGCCGTCGGGCCGGGCGGATACACGACGGACGCGCTCGCCGACGACCTGGAGGCGGTGCTGGGCGCGACCCTCGCGCCGGGCGAGAAGGCGGTGCTGGCCGGGCACTCCATGGGCGGCATGACGCTGATGGCCGCGTCGGCGCGGCCCGCGTTCCGGGAGCACGCGGCGGCGGCGCTGCTGTGCAGTACGGGCAGTTCGAAGCTGGTGGCCGAATCGCGTGTGGTGCCGATGCGCCAGAGTCGGGTACGGACCCGGCTGACCCGGCTGGTCCTCGGCGCGCGGGCCCCGCTGGGGCCGGTCACGCCCGTCTCGAGGCGGATACTGCGCTACGGGACCATGGGGCCCGGTACGGCGCCGGACCGGGTGGCCGCGTGCGCGCGGATCGTGCACGCGTGCCCGCGCGCGGTGCGGGTGGCCTGGTCGCAGGTGCTCGGCGAGCTCGATCTCGACGCGGACATAGGTGAGTTGCGGGTTCCCACGGCGGTCGTCACGGGAACGGCCGACCGGCTGACGCCGCCGGTGCTGGCGCGGCGGCTGGCCGACGCGCTGCCCGACTGCGCGGGCCTCACCGAGTTGACCGGGATGGGCCACATGACGCCGATGGAGGCGCCGGAGGCCGTGACAGCCGTGATACGTGGGCTGGCGGACGACCACCTCAGGGCCGGTGCCGACAAGGAGAGTGCCGTATGAGCGGGGTCGGTCTCGAAGGGCAGGTCGCCGTCGTCACCGGCGCGGCGCGTGGCGTGGGCGAACTGCTGGCCCGCAAGCTCTCGGCGCGCGGCGCGCGGGTGGCGCTCGTGGGCCTGGAGGCCGACGAGTTGAAGGACGTGGCGAGCAGGCTGCAGACCGAGTGCGAGCACTGGTACGCCGATGTCACCGACCAGGAGGCGATGACCCGCGTCGCGGGGGAGGTCAAGCAGCGCTTCGGGAAGGTCGACATCGTCGTGGCCAACGCCGGGGTGGCGGCGGCCGGTCCGTTCCTGGACTCCGATCCCGCCGCCTGGCGGCGGGTCATCGAGGTCAACCTCATCGGCGGCGCGGTGACGGCGCGCGCGTTCCTGCCCGTACTGATGGAGAGCCGCGGCTACTTCCTCCAGATCGCCTCGCTCGCCGCGATCACCCCCGCGCCCATGATGAGCGCGTACTGCGCCTCCAAGTCGGGCGTCGAGGCCTTCGCGCACAGCCTGCGCGGCGAGGTCCGGCACCAGGGCGTCCGGGTCGGCGTCGGCTATCTCTCCTGGACCGACACCGACATGGTGCGCGGCGCCGACGAGGAGGAGGTGATGCGCGAGATGCGGCAGGGGCTGCCGTGGCCGACCAACAAGACGTATCCGCTCGGGCCCGCCGTCGAGCGCCTCGTGAGCGGGATCGAGCGGCGTTCGGCGCATGTGTACGCGCAGTGGTGGCTGCGCGGCACGCAGTCCGTACGCGGGTATCTGCCGGGCCTCGTCGCGACCGTCGGAAGCCGCCGGGTGCGGCGCCTCGGCCCGC
>NZ_JARJHW010000132.1:0-20147 GCF_040560175.1 Streptomyces panacea | reverse complement strand
CGCCACCGCCGGCGGTACCCGGTAGGACCCAGACGTCATGCGGGCGCGTGGGCCGTCACGATCAGCGTGCCGAGTCTGTCGGGCACGGGAGCGGGTAGCACGTCAGCGGTGATCCGGGTGAGACCGTGCCTCTTGAGGAGGTCGGCCCACATGTGGGGCGCGTACTGCCAGCGGAGCACGGTCAGTTCACCGCCGCGGCCCTCCAGCCATTTGCCGCGCATGGGCTGCGCCCCGTAGACGCCGGGGACGGGCTCCGCCTGGCTGAAGGCGAAGACGCCGCCGGGCGCGAGCCTCTTGGCGACCAGTGGAAGCAGACGTTCCGGATCGGTGAACCACGCCGCGCCCCAGACGGAGTAGACGGCGTCATACGTGGCGGTGTCCGTCGCCAGGTGGTCCATCACGTCCGCGTGGACGAAGGTCAGGCGGGGCTCGTCCCTCCACCAGGCACTCGCGCGTGCCACCTGCACGGGGGAGAGATCCACACCGGTGACCTCGACGCCGTGCCGGGCGAGGCAGACCGCTTCCTTGCCCTCCGCCGGTCCCAGATCCAACGCGGTCGCCGGTCGGCCGAGCAGTTCATGGCCCGGACCGTGCCCGGGATACTGCGTCCACTCGAAGCGTCCAACCACGGGGCACGGCTGTTCCCCGGCCTCCCGGTGCGGCATGTAGGTGTCCCAGTACTCGGCGGGAGTCTGCGGCGCGCGGGGCATGGAACACCTCGGGTGGTCGGTGAGGCCCTGTCGAGCAGGCCACCGTACCGGCGTGTCCTGTGTTTGATGGGTGAATGGGCCAACGACGTCGGCGGCCGAACGTGACAGCCCGAAGGCGCTCACGGCACCTTCGGGCACGATCTCATGTCGCCGCTCAGTGGCAGTTCTCGCCCGGTCGGCACGGGCCGCACTTGCCGTAGTCGGCCTCCCACAGCTTCCAGTCGACGCCGAAGCCGTTGTCGGCCAGGATCCGCGCGGTCCGCTCGACGGATCCGTCGTACTTGAAGTCGATCTCCGGAATGTGCTCCAGGAACCGTCCGCCGAAGTTCTGGTGGCAGAACTCCCGGTAGTTGCGGGTGTCGAGGATGAAGACATGAACCGCGATGTCGACCGTCCGGCCGCAGCACATCTCCAGACCCTGACCCCACTTCTCCATCGCCGTGATCAGGTAGGAGACGGCGGCGTGGAAGAGCCTTGTCGCCATCACCTCGTCGAACGGATAGTCCCTCATGAGGAGCTGGATCTCGCGGTCCCAGACCTCCGGTTTCACGTAGTCGCGAGGATCACGGAGCGTGGTCCTGACGGCAGTTGCCATGCTGGCCTCCAGATGAGCCCGAGCTCCGCCCGCTGGCGGAGTCCCTCCTCTCACAACACCGTTAACTGGCCTACCGAGGTGATCAGTTGGCGTCTCGTGCACGCCGTTTGCAGAACGTGCACGCGCTGTGTACGGCTCCCACAGGACCGGTTACGTTGAACGGGCAGCCATGCCCGGTATATGGCGAGTGGAGGCCCGGTGCGTGCCGATCAGTTGTGGAATTCGGGCGCGGTTCGCACGCTTGTCGCCGCTCGAAATCCGGGGGGTCTGATACGGCTGGGCCGTATGGAACACGGGTGGCGTCAGGCCGAACTGGGCGGCCGGATCGGGTGTTCCGCGTCGACCGTTTCACGACTGGAACAGCAGGGGCGACGCGCTGATCTGGATCTCGTCCGGCACGCCGCCCGGGAGGTGGGCATGCCGATGCATGTCCTAGCCGCGTCTCTCGGTCTTGTGGTGTCTCCGGCCACTAGAGTTGCGCCGGATTGGCCACGTTGTGCCGAGGAGGACCCGATGCGCCGCCGCTCGCTGCTCGCCGCCGGCCTTGCCGGCCCCGCCGTGCTTCTCGCCGGCCTGGATGACGCCCTCGCCAGCATGCCCGACCCCACCGGCTCGTCGGTACCGCTGGACGGCCGTCTGGCCGTGGCCAGGGCACACTTCGATGCCGGTCGCCACGACAAGCTTCTGGCGGCCCTCCCCGGGCTTCTGGCTGACGCCCATCACATTGCGCGGACCCGCGAACCTCTGCCCCTGGCCCGCCTGTCGGCGACCTACAGCCTGGCCAGTCAAGTGCTCACGAAAATCGGTCGTTACGAGCAGTCCCGGCTGAGCGCGGACCGGGCGACCGTGTACGCGGACTGGTCCGGATCACCCCTCGTTGCCGCAGCGGCTGCCCGCGAATTGAGCATCGTGCTCCGTCACCAGGACCAGCCCGTCTCGGCTCAGCGGCATATCCTCGATGCCGTCTCGAAGGTCGAAGATACGGGCCTACGGACCGACGCTCAGGCCGCCGCGTACGCGCAGATGCTGTGCACCACTTCGTACACCGCGGCTCGGGCCGGCGACAGGGACCAGGCAACCGCCATGATTCATGCCGCCACCCTGGCGGCGCGCGCCTTGCCCCAGGAGGCTCCTGCCGGCCGCCTCTTCCCCATCACCCCGGCTGCCGTCGACCTCTACGCCGTCGGCGTCCACTGGGCGCTGGGGGACGCGGGAGCAGCACTTGAGGCAGGTCGTCGGCTGCGGACCGAGCAGTTCCCCACTGCCGAGCGCAAGGGGCGCATGCACACGGACCTCGCCCGTGCGTGGTGGCAGTGGGTGAAGCCCGAGCAGACAGCAGCCGAGTTGCTGGCCGCCGTTCGCGTCTCTCCGGCGGAAGTCCGAGACCGCCCGGCGATCCGAAACATCGTCACCGGTCTCCGTACGCGCCACGCGCAGGTTCCCGGAGTACGAGCACTGGTCGCGGCCGTCGGCGTCAGCGCCTGACACGCTCTCTCCCGGCAGAGCAGCCGGTCCTCCATACGAGCAGAGGGCCCAATCGGCCCCGCCCCGCAAAGGAGTGCCGCGCCTCCGAGGCTGAGGGGTCCCTGGAGGCGCGGCGGTCAGTGGCCCTGGTACGACACCCCGTCCGTACGTACCGGTCCCCGGGCCGGGATCGCACCCAGCACCTCGATCGGGATCACCGATCCCGTGTCCGTGGCGTCCGGGCGGGTCAGGTGGATGGCCAGGTTCGCGATCTGCTGGGCGCGGTGGGCGCGGCCCTGGCGGGGGAGGTCCTGGGGGGAGCCGTAGGTGATGACGTTGACCGTGACGTCCGAGCCGCGGCACTCGTGGACCAGGTGCCACGCCAGGGTCATCAGGTCGGCGTGCGGGGCGCCGCCCGCCAGGGCGGAGCCGCGGCCGAGGCCCTTCGTGGAGGCGATCAGGACGATCCGGCCGTGGCCGGCCTCGCGCATGCCGGGGAGTGTGCGGCCGATGATCGCGTTCGCCCGGGCCCGGGTACCGGCCGCCGCCGCGAGGGAGGATTCGTCGCCGTGGAGGCCGTGCCGGTCGGCGTCCACGACCAGGACGTCCACCACTCCGTGGCCGGTCTCGAACTCCGAGACGGCCGCGTCCAGTTGTAGCCCGTCGCTCACGTCGCACCGCACGTTGTACAGCTCGTCGGGAGGGGTCCCGCGCTCGTAGAGGAAACCGACCCAGTCGTCCTGACGGGCGTACGCGGCGGCCACGCTCTCGGCGCTCCCGCTCGCCCCGCTGACAACCAGCACCGAACGGCTCACGTCTGCCACTCCCCCACTGTGCGTGATTCCGCGGTCGCGCAACGAAACCTGCGGCTCCGCGCTCGTCGGCCGGTACCAGGCGGTCCATCTGCGGGCACGTGCGGAGCGCGGCAGCCGGTGACCGGCGCTGAGCCCGGCCGCGTGGGAGCCCCCGTGGCGTGCACCGGCGTGGGCCGGAGCGGCGTCGTGCACGGGCTCATCGGATGCGGCACCCCTCAATGCGTCCACTCCAGCCTCTCCAAGACGTCCAGGACGGGTTGGTCAGAGCCCATCGGGCGGTACCCACCGGACAGCGATACGGACAGCAAAACGGACGTCGACACGGACATCGACACAGGCACAGGCGTCGACACGGACAGCGGTACACGCTTCGGCACGAGCTTCCGTACGAGCGCCGGTCGGACGCTCACGGCTGCGCGCTGAGGCAGGGCACCTCGGCCGGGAGGGTGGCCGAGGCCGCCCAACTGCCTTGCTGCGCGACTATGTCGACCTGCGCTCCGCACCGCTTCGTGAGGACCTCGGCAAGGCTCCGGTCGTCGCCGTTGCCGCCCCGTGCGGCCCGTCCGCCCTGCGAGGGCACCGTCGCCACCTCGTCGGGCCCGGGCGGCGCGTCCAGGATCGTGACGCTGACTCTTATGGCGACGGCGTCCTCCGGTCCGGGGCGCTTCGTCACTCCGAGGTAGTAGCCGCCGCCGCCGACTCCCACGACACTCATGGCGTGCCGGGCCAGCTGGGCCGCGACCTCTTCGCAGGCCGCGACCTTCGCCTCGGGCCAGCCGAGTGCGGCCAGTTCCTTGCGGACGATGCGGCGCGCGACCTGGATCTGCTCCGGAACGGCCGGTAGTGAAACGTGCATGGCATCGGTTCTCCGTGACCCCCCGCCCCTCACGCCTGAGCAGCGTGCCGGCGGGGTCGGTTCCCGACCCTGGCGCGGCGGTCTGGGGGGTGCCGCGTAGGGGAACTCCGTGTTCCATCGTAGCCACGACCCGGACACTCTGCAACGTGACAGAGTCCTGATCGGCGGTATCGTGGTCCGCGCCGAACGGAGAGGAAGAGACCCTCCCCACCCGCGGACGCGAGGAGGGCCCGGTGAGTCAGCCACGATCCGGCCCTACGGTCGCTTTGCGGTGTTTCGGGGCGGATCTGCGCCGTCGGCGCGAGGGCGCGGGCATGACGCTGCAAGGCGTCGCCGAGGTGATCAAGAAGGACCGGGCGACACCGGCGCGCTGGGAGAACGCGGAGACGGTGCCGAATCCGCGCATGGTCGCCGTGCTGCTCGACCTCTACAACACGCCCGCCGCCGAGCGCACCGAGGTGCTTCACGCGCTGGAGGAGGCGAAGAAGCCGGGATGGTGGCACCCCTGGCGCGAGGTCGCCGAGGTCGGTGTCATCGATCTGGAATCCGCGGCGACCGGCATCCGCTCGTACGCGCCGGGAGTACTGCCGGATCTGCTCCAGACCACGGAGTACGCCGAGGCCCTGATGAGTCTGCGCAA
The DNA here is from genome assembly GCF_040560175.1 of Streptomyces panacea. Taxonomy (NCBI): domain Bacteria; kingdom Bacillati; phylum Actinomycetota; class Actinomycetes; order Kitasatosporales; family Streptomycetaceae; genus Streptomyces; species Streptomyces panacea. The sequence continues at coordinate 15,067 of NZ_JARJHW010000132.1, read as the reverse complement.
TCCGTACGAGGACCCCGGCGTACGGCGCCTTCGGCTGGAACTGCTGGAGGCCCGCAAGCAGCACACCATCGAGGGCGGGCCCGACGTCGCGAGCAACGAGAACCGGGCCGGTCTGTGGGTGCTGCTGGAGCAGGCCACCCTTCGGCGCAGTGTGGGCGGACCCGGGGTGATGGGCCGTCAACTGGACTATCTTGAAACCCATATCGCCGATGTCGGGTCGTCGGTGGCCATCCAGGTCATTCCGCCCGGCGTACCGCACCCGCTGGCCATCAGTCTCTGCGGCCATCTCGAAATTCTCCGCTTCAAGGAGTTCGGGATGGGTGAGAGGCTGATTCAGATCGGACTCCACCCGGCCATGACGCTCATCACCGACGACTCCGACGCAGTGGAGAACTACCGCATGGCGGTGGACGTGACCAGTGGATACGCACCACCTCGCTTCACCCCCCTGCCCCTGACGAGTAAGGACTTCGGATGAGCGACTCCGTACGCCCCGGAACCAATGTCATGCCCACCGTCCCCAACTCCGCGCGGATCTGGAACTACGCCCAGGGCGGCCAGGACAACTACCAGGTCGACCGGGAACTCGGCGATGTGATGATGGGCGACTTCCCGGAGATCAAGACGGCGGCCATGGAGTCGCGCGCCTTCCAGGAGCGGGTCGCGGATTACGTCGTCCGTGCGGGCGGGGTCCGCCAGCTCCTGGACCTGGGCACGGGCATTCCCACCGCGAGCGCCACCCACGGCATGGCGCAGAAGGCGGCCCCGGACTCGCGCGTGGTGTACGTCGACAACGACCCGGTCGTCCTCAACCACGCCAGTTCGCTGCGGAGTTCACCCGAAGGAAAGATCCACTACCTCCAGCAGGACTTCCGTCTGGTGGACGAGGTTCTCGACGACGCGGCGAAGACGCTGAACCTGGACGAGCCGGTCGCCCTCCTGGTGCTCTCCACCCTCGGGCACTTCCCGCCCGCCGAGGCGGCCGCGCTCGTCGAGCGGTACACCAGCCGCCTCGCCTCCGGTTCCTACCTGGCGGTGTGCGACACGATCGAGACGCCCGGCGTGCTCAAGATGCAGGAGCACTACCTGGCGGCCGACCCCGAAGGGGCCTACCTCGCCCGTAAGCCCGACCAGATCGCCGCGTGCGCCCGCGGGCTGACCCTGCTCCCGCCGGGCCTGCGACCCCTGCCGGAGCTTCTCGTACCGGCCGGGAAAGCGGTCCCGGACGGGGCCGCGGACTGCGTCCAGTGGGGGTTCGTGGCGGTCAAGCCGTAGGACCCCGCAGGGCTGGGCCACGCATGCCCGATGGGCCGGACGCGGTCGTCGTTCGCGATCCGCGAAACAGGCGCGGCCTCCCCGTACCCGTGGCTAATCTCCGTTCCGTGACCACCACTTGGGAGCCCACCGCGACGGGCGTGCTGCGACTGCCGTCCGGACGGTTCGTCCGCGGCCGGGGGCTCCGGCACCCGCTCCCGGCCGGTCCGACGCCCTGCTTCGCCCTCTACCTGCTGGGCAAGGAGCCACCCGCCGTCGAGTGGGAGGCCCGCTGGGTCCGCTGGCCCGACTTCCGGCTGCCGGCCGACCGGGCCGGAGCCACGGAGGCGCTGCGCGAGGCGCTGGCACGGGCCGGGGACGAGCGGGTCGAGGTCGCCTGCGGCGGCGGGCGGGGGCGTACGGGTACGGCGCTGGCCTGTCTCGCCGTCCTCGACGGAGTGCCGAACGCGGAGGCCGTCGCCTACGTCCGCGCGCACTACTCGCGGCACGCGGTCGAGACCCCGTGGCAGAAGCGCTACGTGTCGCGCTTCGCGTAAGCACTCGCGGCTCACGACGGCACCGACGCCGACGACGTACGAGGTCCGCACCGGGACCGGGACCGACCGTCAGGCGGGCCACTCCCACGACATGCCGTGTATCCCCGCCGGGCACTTCGGCGGCAGCATGTGCGCCGAGTTCGAGACGTCCAGCGCGATCTGCCGGCTGCTGGTCTTCTCCGCGCCGATGCGTTCGCGGTAGTAGCGGTGGCAGCTCACCGGCAGCGCGCCCGGGTCGAAGTAGACGTGCAGCAGGTACTCCCGCAGGCTCACCCGCGTACGGCGCTCGTGGTACGTCGAGACCTCGCGGCTCGGAGTGAGCGAGATGGTGTAGTCGATCACCACCGTCTCGTTCTTGGCCAGTTCACCGCCGAAGAGGATCTCCGTCACGATGCTCTGCCGCTCCGGCAGGAACTCCACCCGGCCGAGCTTCCCGCAGCGTACGGCGACGTCGACCGACGCCGTCGCCGGGTCGTCGATGACGTGCACGGCGGTCATCCGGCTCGCGCCGTCGCGGGTGGCGCGCAGCACCTGGTTCACGGACATCCGCCGTATGCAGCGTTCCGCGTCGAGGTGGACCGTCTCGTGGATGACCAGGGAGGTGACGTCCTCGTTGAAGCGCGCGAAGTCCGCGCCGAGGGCCTGTTCCACGTCCGAGTTCTCGCCGAAGACGCGGTGCGAGGCGGACAGGTCGAGCAGTTCCGATGTCGTACGGCCGCGCGGCCGGCCGGGGCGCAGGAGTGAACGGAGGGCGCCCTCGGGCAGGGCGAGGATGTCCTCCAGCGCGTCCACGGCCCGCAGGGACTGCGCGCGTTCCGGCTGACTGCGTCCGCGCTGCCAGTAACTGAGGGTGGCGAGACTGACGCCGATGCCCTGGGCTTCGAGCCGGTCGCGTACGCGCTCCAGGGAGAGTCCGCGGCGGCGCAGGGCGTCACGGAAGACGTCGGCGAACGTCACTTCCACGTCTCCGGCGATGCTCGCGTCCATGGATCCCGTTCCCTCCGTGTTCCTCCGCCCGATGGTATGCGGACGACGAAAGCCGCCCACCGGGAAGGGTGGACGGCTCCGCCGCGTCTCTCCGGGGGCATCGGGGAGACGGGAATTGGATCAGCGGGTCTTGCGGGTCGGCCGGTGCCGAGGGTCGGTCCGTGCCGAGGGTCAGTTGGTGTTGAGGGTCAGCTTGTAGTGCGAGAGCGCGTCGGTGAGCGGCTGGAAGTACGAGGAGCCGGCGGTGTTCACACCGGTGCAGTTCTGGCCGATCGGGCCGCCGGACGTCATGCCCTGCGCCTGGTTGCCGGAGATGTAGGCGCCACCGCTGTCGCCGCCCTCGGTGCAGACCGTGGAGCTGCCGAGGCCCGTGACGACCGTGTTGGGGCCGCCGTTGGCGTCGGTGTAGGTGACGGTGACGTTGTACGAGCGCACGGTGCCGCAGGTCCAGCCGGTGGTCTGGCCGGACTTGCACATCGCCGCACCCGTCGCCGCCCGCGTACCGCCGCGGACCGCGACGTTCCCGGCCGAGCCGTACGTGGTGACCTGCGTGCCTATCGAGTCCTCGGCGTCGACCGCCGCTATGCCCATGTCCACGCTGCGCGTGCCGACGGCGAAGCGCGAGTTGGTGCCCTTGGCGAACTTGACGTTGTTGTACGCGAGGTCCGGCAGGTCCTCGATGCAGTGCCCGGCGGTCACCAGATACTGCTTGCCGGCGGCGTCACGCGCGCCGAAACCGACCGAGCAGATGTAGCCGTTGAACGTCATCCGGCTGCCCGGAGGCACAACGGCCTGCGTCTCCAGACGCTCCTCGCCACGGATGACACGGACGGCGTCGCCGTGCTTGCTCGCGGCCTTGATGAACGAACGGGCGGCGGTGCCGCTGTCGCTGCTCACCTCCACCACGACGGTGTCGGAGGCGAGGTCGACCGACCACGACGAGACGCCCACGGGCACCTGCTTGACGGCCTTCGCGTCCAGCTCGCTCTTGATCCGGTCCAGCGCGGACTTGCCGTGCTCGGGGACGCGGGCCGTGAGACCGGCGTCCTCCACCCGGGCGGCGGATCTCGCGTCCGCCGCGTTCACCGTGAGCGTGCCCGCCTTGGTGAAGAAGGCACCGTCCGTCTTGATGCCCTGCTTGTTCACGGCGGCCAACTCGCGCTGCTGCGCGGCTTCGTGGTCGAGCCGGTCGACAGCCGCCTGCTCGCTGCCACCGAGCGTCTCGGCGAGCGCCGCGACCATCTCGGGCTGGTACCGGGGCGCCTGGCCCGTGGCGCCGGACGGGTCGGCGGCCTGCGCGCCGGTCACGGCGGAGGCCGAGAGCAGGACGCCGGTGACAGCGGCGACGAGGTACTTCCGGGAAACCTGCACAGTGCTTCCTCTCGATATCGGAGCAGCGCCGAACAGCGCGCGTCGAACCCCAGGGGGAATGGGGCTGGTTGACGCGTGCGTTCGTGGGTGGGCGCTGGTCCGGCGACGTGGATGGGGGGTGCGTGGGGCGTCGCGGGATGAACTCTCGCTGAACGCTCCCTTTCCGGACAAGGCCTGGCCAGGGAGGTATTTTCAACAGAGTTGCGGAAAACTGTTGAGAGGGAGCCGGACGCGCGTCGTCAGGCGCGGTACGTCCCGGACACGCCGCCCCCCGCCGCCCCCAACGTGCCGGTCCGATTGGGCTGATGGCCGCGCGGGGTGGGTTTCGGCAGCGGGGTCACCCGGGGGGCAACAGCGGCGGGGTCAGGGCGAACGCGACGATCGCGCGGGCGGCCTCGGAGGCGGGCCACGAACACAGGACGAGACGGTCAGCGATCAGGCGGTGATCAGGTCGGTGATCAGGTCGGACACGCACGTCTCCTGAGAGGGGGCGGCGCGCGTGGACCGTCGGCCGGAATAGTCACCTGCCGCCAGCAGTTGTCGCCGTTGATAGAAGCTTCAACAATCTCGCGCCAACGCACCGCGCCTGAAGCGAACGAGCGAGCGAGCACGACGGAGGTATGTCATGGGCAGGATCGTGGTGGGAGTCGACGGGTCGGCTTCCTCGGTGAAGGCGCTGCACTGGGCCGTACGGCAGGCGGGGCTCACCGGAGACACCGTGGAGGCCGCGATCGGCTGGGAGTACCCGGCGAGCGCGTGGGCCACGATGGCTCCCGGCATTCCGCCGGAGTTCGACCCGGAGCGGTTGGCCGGTCAGATCCTGGACGAGACACTGGAGTCCGCCCTCGGTAAGGAGGGCGCGGCGGCCGTCGACCGGCAGGTCGTCGGCGCGCCCGCCGCCCAGGCGCTGCTCGACCGCGCCGAAGACGCCGTCCTGCTGGTGGTCGGAGACCGCGGCTACAGCGGGTTCAAGGCGGCGCTGCTCGGTTCCGTCAGCCTGCATGTCACCCAGCACGCCACCGTCCCCGTCGTCGTCGTACGAGGCGAGTGAGCCGCACACCGTGCCGGGGTCACGGCGCGATGGTCAGGTCCTCGATCAGGCCGTCGCGCAGCGTGAACCGGAAACGGAGGTCGACGCGCCCGCCGGGGAAGTTCCCCTCCACGCGGTTGGTGACGACGTGGTGCGTGTCGTCCTCGCTCTCGGCGGCGAGGAGCCGGGTCGTGTACGTGTACTCGCCCGCCTCCGTACGGAGCCACCGCTCGATCGCGGCGGCGCCCCTGTAGGTCGATCCGTCGTCCGTGACGGTGGCGTCCTCGCGCATGGTCGCGAGGGCCGCGTCGGCGTCGCGGACGACGTGCGCGGCCAGATAGCGGGTGATGACGTCGGGGGGGACGGGGAGGGCGGAAGTGGAGGCCATGGTGTTCGCTCCTTGCGTTGGTGAGGGTCGGGCGGGCGAACGGTTCAGCTCGCCGTCGGGAGCGTCCCGCCGTCGATGACGTGCTCGGCGCCGACGATGGACGACGCGCGGTCCGAAACGAGGAACGCGACCAGTTCGGCGACCTCCTCGGGCTCCGCCGGCCGGCCCAGCGGGATCCCGCCGAGTGAGTCCATGAGCCGCTGGAGCGCGGCGTCGGTGCCGATGCCCGCGCCAAGCGCCATGCGCTCGACGAGAGCCTGCGCCGACGTGGTCCTGATGAAGCCCGGCGAGACGGTGTTGACGCGGACGCCGTGCGGGGCGACCTCGTTGGCGAGGCCCTTGCTGTACGTCGCGAGCGCCGCTTTCGCCGCCGCGTAGCCCAGCGTCGCGTCGTACAACGGCATCCGGTGCTGGATCGAGGTGACGTGCACGATCGCGCCCTTGCCCGCCTCGATCATGCCCGGCAGCAGGCCCCGGTCCAGCCGTACGGCCGCGAGCAGGTTGGTGCTGAGTTCGGTGTCCCACGCCTCGTCGTCCAGTGCGGCGAAGCCGCCGGACGGTGCGCTGGAGCCGCCGAAGTTGCTGACCAGGATGTCGATCCCGCCGACCCGGCCGAGCGCTTCGGAGACGACCGTACGGGCGCCGTCGGGCGTGGTGATGTCGGCGCCGATGAACCGTTCGGGCTCGACCTCTTCAGGACGGCTGCGCGCGGTGACCAGCACGGTGGCACCGGCCCGCGCGAGCCGCGCGGCGATGGCGGCGCCGGCCCCCTTCGTACCGCCGGTGACCAGCGCGCGCCGGCCCTCCAGTGACTCGTCCATGCCCGCCCCGCCTTCGTCAGTGCTAAAATAGAAGTGATTGACTTCGACTTTAGCAGTAACTGGACGAGTGGATGGGGCGGGACACATGGCGGCGCGGGCGAACCGGATGAGACTGGAGGACCGGACGTGTCCGCTGTCCACGACCGTGCGGCAGGTGGGCGAGTGGTGGACGCTGCTGATCCTTCATGACGCGTTCGACGGCTACACGCGCTTCGACCAGTTCCAGGAGAGCCTCGGCATCTCATCCAGCATGCTCACCACCCGCCTGAAGACCCTCGTCGCGGACGGGCTGTTGGAGCGTCGCCCGTACCAACAGGGGCCGACGCGCCACGAGTACGTCCTCACGGACCTCGGCCGCTCGCTGCGCCCGGTGCTGGTCGCCCTCGCCGCGTGGGGCAACGCACGGCTGGCCGCGGAGGACCGGACCATGGTCCTGGTCGACGCTGCGACGGGCGAGGAGGTCGAGCCGGTGGTCGTCGACGCGGCGACCGGGCACCGGCTGGACGACAGCGAGGCGTACGTCTTCACGGCCGGCCCGGCGGCCACCGGCGGGATGCTGGCGCGGTACGGCCCGGCCGGTCCCGGCCCGCGGCCGGACCCCCGGTCGACCCCTCTCCCGGAGGCTGTCAAGTAAGGCCGAAATAAAGGAAGTTGGCGCTTCTGCCGCGATAACTGGCCAGTCTTGACGGATTCTGTATGAGTTCACCACGAAGCCGCTTCAGGTGGTCGGCCCCGGGGGTTGAATGGAACCGACCACGCACACTGAACGATGGAGAAACCCTTGAGCACCTCCGAGACCACCCTGCAGGCTCTGGCCGCGAAGTTCGACCCGGCGGCGGCCGCCGGCCTGGACCTCGTCTTCGGCTTCAACGTGACCGACGAGGGCAAGCACTTCGCGCTGACCGTGAAGGACGGCACCTGCGCCCTGCAAGAGGGGGAGAACCCGGACGCCAACAGCACCCTCGTGCTGGACGCGGAGACCCTCAAGGCCATCGAGTCGGGAACCACCGACGGGGCGAAGGAGTTCGCGAACGGGAAGCTCCGCATAGACGGCGACCCGGTGCTCGCCCAGAAGCTGAGCGTGCTGTTCCCCGTCTGATCCATCTGACGGGGTGGGGCCCGCGGCCACTTCGGTGGCCGCGGGCCCTCCTCGTGGTCCGCCGGCGGCCCGCTGCCGGTCGACGGCGGTCCGCCGCCCGCTTCGAGCAGTGACCCGGTCCGGCCGTCGGCAAAGTTTCCGTGAGCCGATTGTCAGTGGTGCCTTCTATGGTTTTGGGCATGACCCCTGCACTGATCGGGCGTGACCACCCCGCAGGCGTCCTTCGCGCGGAGATCGGCCGCGCGACGGACAGCCACGGGGGCCTCGTGCTGGTCGCGGGCGAGGCGGGCATCGGCAAGACCACGCTCGTCACCGCCGCCGCCCGGGAGGCCCGGCAGCGCGGGGCGCTGGTGCTCGGCGGCTCCTGCTGGGAAGGCAGCGCTCCGGGGTACTGGCCGTGGGTGCAGGTCGTGCGCGGCATGCGGCGCGGCCTCGACGAGGCGGAGTGGGCGAAGGCCGAGAAGGCGGCGGGCGGGCGGCTCGGGGTGCTGCTCGGCGAGGCCGCGGGGGACGACGAGGCCAAGGACGCCAAGGACGCCTTCTCCGTGTACGACGCGGTGACGACCGCCCTCGTCACCATCTCCCAGCAGCAGCCGGTCGTCGTCGTCCTGGACGACCTGCACTGGGCGGACACCGCGTCACTCAAACTCCTCGAATTCGCCGCCCAGCACGCCTGGTTCGAGCGCCTGCTGCTCATCGGGACGTACCGCGACGTGGAGGTGGAGGCGCCCGGTCACCCGCTCCAGCGGCTCATCCTTCCGCTCGTCGCCCGCGCCACCACGGCCGTCACGCTGACCGGGCTCGACAGGGACGAGGTGGGCGCGCTCCTCGCGCTGACCACCGGGCTGGAGCCGGCGCCCGCCCTCGTGGACGAGGTGCACAGTCGTACGGGCGGCAATCCGTTCTTCGTCGAGCAGACCGCCCGGCTCTGGCACGGCGGCAGCCCGGTCAGCACGATCGCCCCCGGCGTGCGCGAGGCCGTGCGGCGACGTCTGTCGATGCTCCCGAAGCCGGTCGGCGACCTGCTGGTCACCGCGAGCGTGCTGGGCAGGGAGTTCCACCGGCAGGTCCTCGCCGCCGCGACGTCGGCGCCCGTGCCGCACGTGGACCGGCTGCTGGAACGGGCGGTGTCGGCCCGGCTGGTGGTGACGCGCGGCGGCGGACGGTTCGCGTTCGCCCACGACCTCGTCCGCGAGACGCTCTACGACTCGCTGGAGGAGACGGAAGCGGGCCGTCTGCACGGCGCGATCGTGCGGGCCCTGGGCACCGCCCCGGCACTGGGCGAGAAGATCTTCCCCGCCGATCTGGCCCGGCACGCCCATCTCGCCGGTGACACCGTGGACCGCGGCCACCGCATTGATCTGCTGCTCGCGGCGGCGCGGGACGCGTCGAGCAGGCTCGCAGCCGACGAGGCCGTCGGCCACTTCCGGCGTGCGCTGGAGGTGGCCGAGACCTCCGGCGAGGGCGATCCGCGCCGCGCCGTCGTCATCGCGCTCGACCTCGCGGGCGAGCTGCGGCATCAGGGCATGGAGGAGGAGGCCCGGCGCTACTTCGACCGCGCGGTGACACCCGCGCGCGAGCTGGGCGATCCCGCGCTGCTGGCCCGCGTCGCGCTCACGCTCCATCAGCAGCGGGACATCCCCGGCCACGGCCCGCAGGCGGGGGACCTGCTGCACGAGGCGTACCGGGCACTGATCGGCGACGAGGGTGCGGGCGGGGACGGTGCGGGCGGTGCGGACGGCGGGCGCAGGGCCGGGCACGCGGGGGACGGGACCGGCGGCAGGGAGAGGGAGCGGGAGCGGATGGCGCGGGACCTCGCCGTCCGCGCCACCGACCTCGCCCGACAGGAGGAGGACGACGAGGCGCTCGCCTTCTCCCTCTGGGCACGCCACGACACCATCTGGGGCCTCGGGACGTCCGACGAACGGCTCGCTCTCACCGCCGAGATGTCGACCGTCGCCCGCCGCACCCAGAATCTGGACATGGAGCTGCACGCGGCGGCGATGCGCTGGGTGACCCTGCTGGAGCTCGGCGATCCGCTCTACCTCAGCCAGTTGCGTACGTACGCGGGAGTGGCCGAGCGGACGGGCAAGCGCAGGTACGAGCTGGGCAAGACCGTCGACCTGGGCATCGTCGCCGGGCTCACCGGCGACTTCGAGCAGGCCGAGAAGTGGTACGCGGACACCGTCGAGGTGGCGCGCGAACACACGCCGTACAACTATCTCGCCACCCATCTGCGCTGGTCCCTTCATATGATCCGGGGTCGTTTCGAGCAGGCCGACGCCATCACGCGCACCCTCGAAGGCATGGACTACCCGCTCCCGGTGCTGCTCGACGGGATCGCCGCGATCGAGCGCGGCGACACGGCGCGGGCGCTGCGGCTGCTGCGGGAGGTGGCGGACCGGCCGGAGCCGGTCTCGCGGATCTTCGCGCCGCTGTGGTTCCGCTTCCTGGCGCACACGGCCGCCGCGACGGGCGATCCCGTGCTGATCGCCGAGGCCCGGGACGCGCTCGGCGCGCACAGCGGCCGATGGCTCGTCGCGCTGTACGGCTGCGACATCAGCGGACCCGTCGACCTCTGGCTCGGCATGCTGGACGCGGCGCAGGGGCGTTGGGACGCGGCGGTGGCGGCGTTCACATCGGCGCGTGACTCCGCCGACCGCCTCCAGGCGAGACCGTGGTCCCTGCGCGCGGGCCTGGGGTTGGCGGACGCGCTGCGGGCGCGCGGCGGGGACGGGGACGCCGCGGCGGAGGCGGCCCTGCGTGTGGAGACCTCTCGGGCGGCGAAGGCGATGGGGCTACGGCATCCGGAGAAGCTGGCGCCGGGGAGCGCCGACGAGCCGGGTGTGGCCGCCCTGCCGGACGCCGGCCCGCGATCGGGCGGCTCCGAGGCCGCCGCAGGCTCCACGGAGGCTCAACCAGCCCTGCCCGGACCGGAGTTCAGGCGGGACGGGGCCGTATGGGCGCTCGCCTTCGAAGGGCGGGCCGTCCATGTGCCCGACGCCAAGGGGCTGCGCGATCTGCACACACTGCTCTCGCACCCCGGCACCGACCTTCCCGCCGTCCGGCTGCTCGCCCCCGACGGCGGCGAGACAGCCGTCGCCGCGCACGCCCTGGGCGGCGACCCGGTGCTGGACGAACGGGCCAAGGCGGAGTACCGACGACGGCTCGACCAGCTGGACCTGGCGATAGACCGGGCGGGCGAGCGTGGCGACGACACAGGCGCCGCCGCGTACGACAGGGAGCGGCAGGCCCTCCTGGACGAGCTGCGCACCGCGGCCGGTCTCGGCGGGCGCACCCGGCGGCTGGGCGACGAGGCGGAGCGGGCCCGTAAGACGGTCACGGCCCGGATCCGCGACACCCTGCGCAAGCTCGACGCGCTCCATCCCGAACTGGCCGCGCATCTGAGGAAGTCGGTGACCACGGGCTCGACCTGCGCGTACCGTCCGGACCTCACGGACATCGCCGACGTCGCGGACGACGGCGGATCAGGCGGATCCGGCGAATCAGGCGGATTCGGGGGGCTCAACTGGCGTCTGTGAGCCCCGGCGCGACCGGCAGCCGCAGCACCTCGTCCACCGAGCCGACCTGCCCCGGCCCGGCCGCCCTACGGCGGCTCCGTGCCGGGGCCAGGGGCCTGTCGTTGAGCCAACACCCGGACCGACGGCCGGGCCGGCACCTGGACCCGACGACCGGCGCAGCGGCGCCCGCTCACTTCCGGTTGTAGAGCCTCATCGTCCACGTACCGAAGACGACCACCAGGCCGACCGACCAGCCGAGCGTCACCGCGATGTCGTGGGCCGGCCAGTTGCCCGCCATCAACTCGCGTACCGCGCTGGCGAGTTCGGAGACCGGGCTGTTGTTGACGAAGGCCTGGAGCCAGCCCGGCATCGTCTTCGGGTCGACGAAGACGTTGCTCAGGAAGGTCAGCGGCATGATCACCATCATGCTGACGCCCATCACCGACTTCTCGGTGCGCAGCATCAGCCCGAACATCGTCCAGATCCACGAGAACGAGAAGGAGAAGATGAGCAGCAGCAGCACTCCCGCCGCGATGCCCAGCACGCCGCCGTCGGGACGGTATCCGATGGCCAGACCCACGCCGAGGATCACGATCGCGGCGATCACATAGCGGATCACGTCACCGAGGAGATAGCCGACCATCGGGGCCGGACGCCAGATCGGCAGCGTGCGGAAGCGGTCGAAGACGCCCTTGGCTATGTCGGTGTTGACCGCGACGCCCGTGTACATCGTGATCATCACGACGCTCATCACCATGACGCCGGGCAGCAGGAACTGGATGTACTCGGAGACCGATCCCGCCAGCGCACCGCCGAAGAGATACGCGTACATCAGGACCATCATGACCGGGAAGACGGTCACGTCGAAAAGCTGCTCGGGCACATGCTTGATCTTCAGCATCGCCCGCCAGCCGAACGTCAGGGACGCGGAGAGCGCGCTGGGCCTCGGTGGCCGTTCCTTCTTGACCAGCAGCGCGGCGAGGTCGTCCACCGTGGGCGTGGCGAGTTCGAGGTCGTCGAGGTCCTGGGTCTTCGTGGCTACGGTGGTCATGCCGCCGCCCCTTCCTTCGCATCGGTGGTGGTCTCGGACGACTGTCCGGACGACTGTCCGGACGGCGGCGACTGCTGCTTCTTCTTGTCGGTGAGGGCGAGGAAGACCTCGTCCAGGCTGGGCTGGCCGAGGGAGAAGTTGTCCACCACGATCCCCTCGCGCGCCAGCTCGGCGAGCGCCCGCCCGGCCTGCTCGGCCGCGCCCTGGTCGGTGCCGCCCCCGCTGATGGTGGCGGTCAGGGCGAGCGGGTCCGCGTCCAGCACGATCTCCGCGCTCAGCGCGGTGGCCAGCACCCGCTGGGCGTCCGGCCGTTGGGCCGCCTCGCGCAGCCGCACATGCACGGCGCCGGAACCGACCGACGCCTTCAGGTCGCCCTTCGTTCCCTCGGCGATCACCTTGCCGTGGTCGATCACGGCGATACGGGACGCCAACTGATCGGCCTCGTCCAGATACTGGGTCGTCAGCAGCACCGTCGTCCCCTGCGAGACGACTGCCCGCACGATGTCCCACACCTGGTTACGGCTGCGCGGGTCGAGGCCGGTCGTCGGCTCGTCCAGGAAGAGCAGGTCCGGGGTGTTGAGGATGGAGGCGGCGATGTCGATACGGCGCCGCATACCGCCCGAGTAGTTCTTGACCTGCCGGCCGGCCGCCTCCGTAAGGCCGAACGCGTCCAGCAACTGCCCCGCGCGGTCGCGGGCGTCGGGCCTGGAGTGCCCGAGCAGCCTGCCGAGCAGGACCAGATTCTCCGAACCGGTCAGATCCTCGTCCACCGACGCGTACTGCCCGGTGAGCGCGACCCGGCTGCGGACCGACTCGGCGTCCTTCACCACGTCCTTGCCGAAGATACGGGCCTCGCCGCCGTCCGGGCGGAGCAGCGTCGCGAGCATCCGTACGACGGTGGTCTTGCCCGCGCCGTTCGGACCCAGCACTCCGTAGACCGTGCCCGTCGGCACGGCGAGATCGACTCCGTCCACGGCGCGGTTCGAGCCGAAGACTTTCACCAGCCCTGTGGTCTCGATCGCGAGATCTTTGCTCATCATCAGTCCTTTGTCGTTCTGCGTCATCGTTCGGCGTCGTCATTCGTCGCTGCCGTTCGGCGTCGTCGTTCTTCGCCGTGTGCGGGGTTTTCCTTATGACTCCGCAGGAGCCGGAAACTCATCAGCCGGGCCCCTCAGCAGAGGTACGGGCGCGCCGCCCGCGCCTCGCGGAGGGCCAGGCCCCACCATCCGAGCTGGTCGAGCAGCACGCTCGCCTCGCGGTCCCGGTGCTCATCGGTCGCCGCGTCGACGTCGAGCACGTCGTCGCCGCAGTCGAAGAGGTTGATCGACACCCCGTTGCGGAGGGTGACCGTGTGCAGCTCCGTGAAGACCGGGCGCAGCCCCTCCACCGCGTACAGCCCGCCCGACCCGTGGCCGTAGCTGACGAACGCGACCGGTTTGGTCCGCCACTCGTCGTACGCGTAGTCGACGGCCTGCTTGAGGGAGGCGGGGAACGAGCGGTTGTACTCCGGTGTCACCACCACGAACGCCTCCGCGCGGTCGACCTCGGCCGTGAAGTCCGCCATCGGCTCCGTGATCCGGTCGGGGTAGCGCGTGGGGAAGTCGAAGTCGGCCAGATCGACGACCGACACCGCCAGGTCGTCCCGCTCGGCCGCCCGCTCGACGAACCACCGCCCGATCGCGTCACCGAGTCGGCCCTCGCGGGTGCTGCCGATGATGACCGCGACCCGCAGCGGCGCCGCCGCCGCGCCGTCCAGCGCCCCCTCGCCGCACTGCCGCATATGACTCACTCCCCCCTCCCTCGGCCACCGTCACCGTCACCGTCACCCAGTAGGCGCCAGACACGACCGCGCGCCCGCCAGATCGGATCTGGCGGGCGCGCGAGGTGGGCAATCGCAGGTCGGAGGGTGTCCTGCCGCGACAACGCGCGGCGAGGGCAGGGGCGTTCACGCCGAGACCGGCCCCACCGCGCGAGTGCCCGTTCAGTCCGTTCAGCCCGTTCAGTCCGCCGGGCGGACCAACTCGGCCGTCAGCTTCCGGGCCTCCTCGCTCCACTCCGCGGGGCGCCCCGTCTCGGGGTCCACGCGGATCAGCGTGCGCACGCCGTGGGCGTACGTCGTCGGCCCGCCGTCCGGCGAGCAGACGCGGAAGCCGTACGTCAGGGACGTACGCCCGAGGCGTTCGACCCAGATGCGGACGCCGTACTCGCCGGGGTGGTCGATCGGGACCTCGAAGGTGATCGTGAATTTCTTGACGACGTTGAACGAGTCCGGGAGAGGCGTCCAGTCCTTCGTGAAGGCGAGCTCCCGCTGATGCCAGTACGCGACCCAGGCCCGTTCGACCAGCACGCCGTAGCGGCTGTTGTAGAGCATCCCGAAGGAGTCCAGCTCATCGAAGTGGACGGCCACCGGGATCAGGAATCCGTACGGCTCGGCCACCCACTCCGTCGCCCGCTCGGGCGCCGGCGCCCGCCCCGTGGAGGGCTCCTCGGTGGGCCCCGCCACTCAGGGCTCCCGCGTGTGGAAGTAGTAGAACGTCGCGATGGCCATCGCCCCGCCCACCGCCAGCCCGATGCCGGACGAGCGCAGCACGCTCGCGTACGTCAGGCTGTGCAGGAATCCCACCGCCACGCCCGCCACCACGCCGAAGGACGCGGCCCGCAGCTCGGGCTCCAGCGTCGTGGGAAGCCGCATCAGTAGGAAGACGAGTCCGGCCAGCACGAGGCCGGAGACCACGCCGAGGGTGATCTGGAGGGCGTTGAGCGGGTCGCCGTGGCGCTGGATGAACGGTGCCCAGACGCCGTAGACGATGCCCAGCGCGACCGGCACCGCCACGGTGTGGAGGGGCACCGGGGGCTTCGCACGCCCACCGAGGCCGCGAAAGCCGGCGAACCGCGACGGGCGCGCGTGCCGCGGTCCGGATGTGGGCCTGGACGTCGGTGCCTGTGTGGCCATGGCAGAGAACTCCTCCCGCTCGCCCCTCTTCCAGG